>NZ_JASCXL010000041.1:0-73983 GCF_030010595.1 Streptomyces sp. CC224B
CAAGCTTCCGGGCGGCCAGGGCCTGCCCGCCCCGGGCTCGACGGACATGCCGGCGGACGCCCAGCGCTTCCTCGCCCTGTGCTGTCGTGACCCCGTGCTGTCGTGACCCCGTACGTTCGGGGCCCCGTGGATTCGGGGCCCCTACCGCTGTGGGCCCGTGATGCCGTGGGCCCGTGGCGACGTCGGCTAGCGGTCGGACTCGGCCGCCTTGACGAGGGCGTCCTTCGTCACCGCGCCCGCGTACACCGTTCCGTCGTCGGTGACCAGCGCGTTGACCAGGCGGGTCTTGAAGACCGTGCCCGAGCCGAAGGCGCCGTCGACCTTGTCGCCGAGGGAGTCGAGGAAGCGCTGGGCGTCCGCCGGCATGTCCGTCGAGCCCGGGGCGGGCAGGCCCTGGCCGCCCGGCAGCTTGATCTTCGCGACCGACGTCCAGCCCTCGCCGATGACCTCGACGCCGGGCTCCCCGACGTCCTTGCCGTCGCCGCCCCGGTGCTCACCGGGGCCGCTGCCCTCCTCGGTGACCTTCGTACCCTTGGGCGGCGTGAAGTCGAAGGTGTCCGCGGCCGGCCTGCCGAAGTCGACCTTGGTGAAGCCCGCGTCGACGACGGCCGCGCCGCCGCCCGCCGGGGTCAGCGTGAACTTCAGCGGCGTCCCCGTCTTCGCGTCCACCGCGATGGCGATCCGGCCGACCGTGGTGCCGGAGTCCTTGGGCGTGAGCACCAGGCGGTAGGCGTCGCGGCCCGCGACCTTGGCGCTGCCGTCGACCGTCACCGACGTCGTCTTGTCGGCCGCCTCCAGGGCCTGCTCGGCGAACTCCTTGGGCGTCGCCGGGACCTCCTTCGGCAGCTCGCCCTTCTCGCCGCCCCGCGCCTTCCGCCCGGCGTCCTTCGCGTGGTACGCCTCGTTGGACGCGCTGTCGTACGCCCATACGTCGTCGCCGTTGTGGATCACGCTGTACTCGGCGGCGTCGTCCAGGACGGATATCTTCTGCTTCTCCGGGCCGTCCGCCGCGACGCGCAGCGTGTGCGAGCCGGACGCCAGCTCCATCAGCTTGGCGCCGGGGTCGGCGGCCGAGCCCTTGCCGTCACCGTCCTCGCCGTCGCCACCGCCGGAGCCGCCCGGCGCGAAGGCACCGGCGCCGGCGCCGCCGAGCGAGGGCAGACCCAGATCCGTGTTGATCTTCACGGTGCCGGACAGCCGCTCGGTGTCCGACGCGGCGATCTTCTCGATGAGTTCCTGTGCGGTGAGCTTCGGCAGGTCCGGGTCGTCCCCCGAGGCGAGCGCCGGGACCAGCCCGATGGTCGCCGCCGCCACCCCCGCCACCGCGACGGGCACGAGGTAACGCGCCGCCTTGCGCCGGCCGGCGCTCCGCTCCTCGGCCTCGGTGGTGTCCTGCTCCGATTCGTACGGTGCCATTGTGTGCCTTACCTCCGTGGTCGGCGGCGGCTTTCCGATTTCGTACGCGCACTCGTCCACCCCGCGCCGCCATTCTCACCCGAATTGGTCAGGAGTGGTGGTCCGTGCCTGCCTTTCGGCTGCCCCTATCCGACCAAATCAGCCAGCGGGAAGCGTCAGACCCCGGGTGCAACTCCGCGTACTGCTCGGGGATGACACGGAGGGGCCGCACCTCCCCCGTCCCGTAAGGGGAGGCGCCGCCCTGGGGGAGACGACCGGACACCATGGCCCTCCGGGGGCACGGCGGTTGACCGGGGCTCGCGGCGCCCCGACGGGGGCGCGGGGAACCCCGCGAGCAGCCACGCCGGGCCGCGGGCGCGCCGGGTGGCTCACCCGGCCCGGTGCACCACCAGGTCGCAGAGCTCGACGAGGGCGCCCTTGGCCTTGCCCTCCGGCAGCGGGGCCAGCGTGGCGCGCGCCTCCTGCGCGTACCGCACCGTGTCCCGCCGGGCCTGCTCCAGCGCGGGGTGGGCGCGCAGCAGCGTGAGCGCCTCGGCGTGCCGGGCGTCGTCCGTGAGGTCGGAGTCGAGCAGTTCGCTGAGCGCGACGTCCTCCGGGAGGCCGAGCCGCGCCACCCGCTCGCGCAGCCGCAGCACCGGCAGCGTGGGGATGCCCTCGCGCAGGTCGGTCCCCGGCGTCTTCCCTGACTCGGTGGACTCGGAGGCGATGTCGAGGACGTCGTCGGCGAGCTGGAAGGCGACCCCGAGCCGCTCCCCGTACTGGGTCAGGACGTCCACGACCGTCTCGTCCGCGCCGGACATCATCGCGCCGAAGCGGCCCGCCACGGCGATCAGCGAGCCGGTCTTGCCGCCGATGACGTCCAGGTAGTGCTCGACCGGGTCGCGCCCGTCGCGCGGCCCCGCGGTCTCCAGGATCTGCCCGGTGACCAGGCGCTCGAAGGCCTCGGCCTGGATGCGGACGGCCTCGGGGCCGAGGTCGGCCAGGATGTGCGAGGCGCGCGCGAACAGGAAGTCGCCGGTGAGGACGGCCACGGAGTTGCCCCAGCGCTGGTTGGCGCTGGGCACGCCACGGCGCACATCGGCCTCGTCCATCACGTCGTCGTGGTAGAGCGTCGCGAGGTGCGTCAGCTCGACGACCACGGCGGACGGCACGATCCCCGGGGCGTACGGGTCACCGAACTGCGCCGCGAGCATCACCAGGAGTGGCCGAAAACGTTTGCCTCCCGCGCGCACGAGGTGCTGCGCGGCCTCGGTGATGAAGGGCACTTCGCTCTTGGTGGCC
The DNA here is from genome assembly GCF_030010595.1 of Streptomyces sp. CC224B. Lineage (NCBI taxonomy): Bacteria > Bacillati > Actinomycetota > Actinomycetes > Kitasatosporales > Streptomycetaceae > Streptomyces > Streptomyces sp. CC224B. Next base: position 2,698 of record NZ_JASCXL010000041.1, read on the forward strand.
TCGAGCAGGCCCTCCTCGACAGCCGCCAATCCTGCCTGGACATCGGCTTCGAGAGCCTGGTCCCGCACGCTCAGCCCGAAGGGCCCGACGACGGTCACGAGGGGTTCTCCTGTCTGCTGACGATCACAAGTCGATCACTCGGTCGATCATTCGTCGATGACACGGTTTGTCGATGTGTCGCTGCCATCACTCAAGTCAGCGTATCCGGTCGCCTTTCGATCACAGCCAGCACCTGCCCGGCCAGCGGGAACCGGCCTGCCCCGACACACAGGAAATGACCGTTTCATCACCCGTCGGGCGAGCTGCCCCACATGTCGATCGTCTCCCGGTCGCTCCGCCGACCGCCCCGCCGGGCCTCCGGTACGGCTTCCCGTACGGCTTCCCGGCACAGGCGGGTGCCGCGGCGCGCCCCAGCAGACCACGCCGAGTGATCCCGCGGCCACACCGCACCGTGCCGAGTGCCCTCACGCGAGCTGCCTCCCACCCACCGATTTCCGGCCATCGGCGGCGCGGAGCATCCGCTCCAGGACGACGGCGATCCCGTCCTCCTCGTTGGAGAGGGTCAATTCGTCCGCCCGCCGCTTCAGTTCGTGGTGGGCGTTGGCCATCGCCACGCCGTGGGCCGCCCACGCGAACATGGGGATGTCGTTCGGCATGTCACCGAAGGCGATCGTGTCGGCCGCGCACAGCCCGAGCCGCTCCGCCGCCAGGGCGAGACCGGTCGCCTTGGTGACGCCGCAGGGCTGGAGCTCCACCGTGCCGGGGCCGGACATCGTCACCGTGGCGAGCGAGCCGACGACGGCCCGGGCGACGCCCGCCAACTCGTCGTCGGCCAGGGTGGGGTGGCGCAGCAGCACCTTGCTGATCGGCTCCTCCCACAGCACGTCCCGGCCGGGCACCCGGACTGCGGGCAGCGTCGGGTGCGGCATCTCGTAGCCGGGCTCGATCAGCGTCAGGCCCTCGACGCCGTCCTGGTCGACCGCGGCGAAGACCTCGCCGACCTCCGCCTCGATCTTCCCGAGCGCCACCTCCGCGAGCTCCCGGTCGAGCGTCACCGACCACACCATGCGGTCGGCCCCGGCGTCGTAGAGCTGCGCGCCTTGGCCGCACACGGCGAGCCCGTCGTAGCCGAGGTCGTCGAAGAGCGGGCGCACGCGGGGCGCGGGGCGGCCGGTGACGACGAGGTGCCGCGCTCCGCCCTCGCTCGCGGCGGCCAGCGCCCGGCGCGAGCGGTCGGAGACCGTGTCGTCGCCGCGGAGCAGCGTTCCGTCCAGGTCGGTGGCGATGAGGGAATACGCGAGGGGAGCGGCCATGATCCGAAGAATACGGATCCGAGCCCGGCCGGTAAGCCGCGTGGCAGGAGCTGTGACGGTTCGGATGCGCCGGGCGCACTCCCGGCAGACACCTGGTGGCGCGCGGGCAACCCCCAGCTCGCGCACGCCGGGGGCGCCAAGGCGCGCCGAGCGTGACCGCCCGCCCCGGGTTCACCGGAACGGGGCGCGCCGCAACGCGACGGCGACGGGACGCCTCCGGGCTCGTCCGGATTTGTCCCCTCCGCGCCCGAAGGCCCGGCTTCCCGGACCCCGGAGGCCGAGCTCGGGCCACCGGGCCCCGCCCGCCCGGGCTTTGCTCCCCGGCGTCCCGCACGACCAGCCTCTCGGTCCCGGCGCCCCGCACGACCAAGCCCTCGCCGCCGCTGCCCCGCACGCCCAGGCCTTGGATTCCGCTGCCCCGCACGACCAAGCCCCCCGATCCCGCCCTCCGATACCCCGGCACGTGGAGCCGCAGCCGCCCGTGGCCGGAACCTCCCGGCGCCCGGCCACGTCACAGAAGTACCGGCGCACCCGGAAACCGGTCACCCGGCACACCTGGTGCACCCGGCACACCTGGTGCACCTGGTGCATCCGGTGCACCAGGCAAGACCAGGGGCGATCCGTGCCGTTCGGTACGCCCCCGAGACGACGACAAGGAACGACATGGCACTCCCGCAGACCCGCAAGCTCGCCCTCGCCACCGCGACCGCCCTCGCGCTGCTCACCGCGGGCCTCGCCTGGCAGGCCTCGGCCGCGGACGGCAGCGGCGGCGGCAGCGGGGACGGGAGCGGACGCCCGGGCTCCGGCGGGAAGGGCACGGTGTCCGACACCGTGAGCGGCGAGCGCGTCGAGCACGCCCCGGGCGCGGCCGGGGACCACTGGACGCCGGAGCGCATGCGCTCCGCCGAGCCCGCCCCCATGCCGGTGCTGCCCGGGACGTGACCGCCCCGGGCCGCGGGCTCCGGGTGCCGTGAGCCGTCGGCGGCCCGCTCAGCCGTGGGCCGCCGCCAGGTGCCGCGCCAGGCGCGGCGAGGCGAACTCCGTGCCGCACACGAACCGCATCAGCGGCCCGTACGACGACCCGGCCAGCATGCCCGTGAAGTACAGCCCCGGCACCGAGGAGGCGTACCCCGCGCCGAGCCGGGGCGTGCCCCGGCTGACCGCCATGCGGGCGCGCAGGCCGTGGCCGAGGAAGCTCAGGGCGGCGAGGTCGACGCGGTAGCCCGTGGCGGCGACAACGTGGTCGGCGACGAGCTCCCGTGTCCGGCCGCCGAGGGTCTCCACGGTCAGGACCGGACGCCCGTCCTCGGTCCGGGCCCGCACGAAGCGCCGCACCTCGTACGCCTCGACCGCGCGGCCGAACCGCTCGCGCAGCCACCAGGCGCCGAGCGGGCCGAGGACGTGGCGGGTGAGGTGGTGGCGGGTGGCCGGCGGCAGGTGGCGGTACAGGTCGGCGTGGTAGCTCAGCGCGTACAGCGACCAGGCGCGGCCGAAGGGGGACTCCGGACGCAGCCGGGGCTGCCGCCACGGGGGCGCGCCGAAGCCGACGGCGCCCCGGCCGCGCGCCACGACCCGGACCCGGGCGCCCGCCTCGGCGGCGAGCACGGCCGTCTCCAGGGCGGACTGGCCCGCGCCGACGACGATCAGGTCGGTGTCCGCGTACCGCGTGAGGTCGTGGTGCTGGGCGCTGTGCGAGAGCGGCCCGGCGGGCGAGGGGCCCTCGGGCACCGCGGCCGCCAGCACGGGCGGGACCCGGGCCAGGCCCGTCAGACCGCTGGCGACCACGACCGCGCGGGCGGTGAACTGCTCCCCCGAGTCCAGCTTCAGCTCGAAGCCGCCCGCCTCACCGCGGTCCACGGACACCACCCCGACCCGCTCCAGGCCGGGCACGAGCCGCTCCTGGAACCACCGGCCGTACGCGACGAACGTCTCGACAGGGACGATGTCCTCGTCCCTGACCAGGCGCGGGATGCCCGCGTCCGCGCAGTAGTCGGCGAGGGTGTGGCCGGGCTGGGGCGCGTCGATGGCCGACGCCGCCGGGGTGGACTTCAGGAGCATGCCCGCGGGCATGTGGGAGCGCCAGCTCACCATGGGGTCGCCGAAGACGCGGACGGGTATGCCGCGGGCCCGCAGGTGGGCCGCGGTGGACAGGCCGTAGGGCCCTGCCCCGATGACTGCCACTGGTTCCTTCACGAAGTCCCTCCCCAGGACATCGCACGCACCGCGGCACGCACGGCGCGCACTGCTGTCTTCCTTCGTGCGGCTTCCTTCGCACGGCTTGCTTCGTACGCCTCGCTTCGTACGGCTTGCTTCGCATGGCTCGCTTCGTGCGGCTTCCTCCGGCGGTTTCCTGCCCGGGGCCCCGCCCCCCGGCTCGCGGGGCGGCTATCCCGCCGGGGCGCCCCGGCGGGATGTCCGCCACAGCTCGTACAGGTGCTTCGCCCCCGGCCGCAGGAAGCGCGCCAGCATCGTGAAGAACGGCTTCATGTCGTCGGCGGCGAGCCACGCCAGCTCCGTGCCGCTCGCGCGGGCGGGAGCGTGCGGGGTCAGATAGCCGCTGCGGCGGTAGGCGACGAGGGCGGGCAGGTCGATGTTCTCCACCACGTAGCGGCGGCCGGCGCGCTGGTCGCCCTCCGGGACCTCGCGGCCGGTGAGGTGCAGGTGCATGGCCCGCACGACGTCGATGCCCGTCTCGCTCTCGAAGAGACGGAACTGGGCGCCCATGCGGGGGTTGAAGTCGAGCAGTTTGTACTTGCCGTCGCGGCGGTCGAAGCGCAGGTCGAGGTCGATGATGCCGGTGAAGCCGATCTCTTTGACGAAACGCGCGGCGAGGTCCGCGAGTTCCGGGTTGTCGACGACGTACGCGTGCGCCGTCATACCGGCGTGCGGCGGCCAGGAACGCACCTTCACCCCGGTGAACAGGGCCAGGGGCGCGGAGTTGCCGTCGAAGTACGCGTGCACGACCCAGTCCTCGGCCTGCTCGCGCGGCAGGTACTCCTGGAGGACCACGCCGGGCCGCTCACCCCAGCTCCGGGCCAGCGCCCGCAGGCCCGGGGCGCTGTTGATGCGCGTCGTGCCGTGCACCGCGGGCTGTTCGCGGCGCTGGAACGCCTCCCTGTTCTTCGCCACCACCGGGAAGCGGGCGGTGGTGGCGAACTCCTCGATGTCGGCCTGGCTGCGCGGGCACGCGGTCACCGGTGAGCTGAGGCCGTACGCCGAGCACAGCTCGTGCAGGCCCTGTTTGCTGGCGACGCGGCGCGGCAGCGCGCTCGCGACGCGCGGGAACAGGAAGCCGCCGAATTCCGTTTCGCCGAGCTCCCGCTGGTGCTCGGCGATCAGTACGGCCGCTTCCTCGTCGGTCGGGATGAGCACCGTCGGTCTGCCGATGCGCCGCCCGATCCGCAGCAGCCCCTCGACCAGATATCCCGGCTCCTCGGCCCCGGTGGTGCGCCAGGGAAAAGCTCCGGTGAGATATCGGGAAACGGCCGCCGGCGTGCGCCGGTCCTCGGTGATGGCGTACATCGGTACGCCGATACGGCCGAGGCTCCGGATCGCCCCGACGCCGCCGTGGTGCAGTGGATAGTCGCCGAACTTCACGATGAGTCCGGGCACTTCGCGGTCGGGCGTCAGCAGCCCGCCGCAGCTCGCCATGGTCAAGGGTCCCCCACCCGTTCCCTCTGCCGCGACCCGGACGCGAGCCGTCCGCGTCGTCCCCCCGAGGAACCTGAGCCGGAATTGACCACTCCATGCGCGCTTTATAGGGACATTGCTAACTCTTTAGGCACTGCCCTAAATCGGTCCTTCCACGTAACGTGTGGGGCACCCGGATTGGAAAGCGAGGCAGGAACGCATGTCCGAGCAGAACCCGCTCGACCTCCCCGAGGGCGACCCCTTCGGCCCGCACAATCTTCCGTACGGCGTCTTCACCCCGGCCGGCTCCACGAGCGGGCCCGGCGCGCCGGCACCCGGTTCCGCTTCCGCCCCGGCGGCCGCGTCCGGGGCCCCGGCCGGAGCGGGGGTCGCGGGCGGAGCCGGGGGCGCGGGCACCGCCGACGGGCGGCGCGTCGGTGTCCGGATCGGGTCGTACGTCCTCGACGCGGGTGCCGCCGCCGCTGCCCTCGGCTCGCCGTACGTGTCCCTGCTCGCCCAGCCCACGCTGAACCCGCTGCTCGCCGCGGGCCGCCGGACGTGGAGCGACGCGCGCCGCGCCCTGACCGCCTGGGTGACGGTGCCCGCCCACCGCGACGTGATCCGCCCGCTGCTGCACCCCCTCTCCGACGTCACGCTGCACCTGCCGTTCGACGTCGCCGACTACGTCGACTTCTACGCCTCCGAGCACCACGCGTCGAACCTGGGCCGGATGTTCCGCCCGGACTCCCCGACGCCGCTCACCCCCAACTGGAAGCACCTGCCCATCGGTTACCACGGCCGCTCCGGCACCGTCGTGGTCTCCGGGACGGACGTGGTGCGCCCCACCGGCCAGCGCAAGACACCCGCCGACACCGCGCCCGTCTTCGGCCCGTCCGTCAAGCTCGACATCGAGGCGGAGGTGGGCTTCGTCGTCGGCAAGCCCTCCACGCCCGGCACCCCGGTGCCGCTCGCGGACTTCCGCGAGCACGTCTTCGGCCTGTGCCTCCTCAACGACTGGTCGGCCCGGGACATCCAGGCCTGGGAGTACGTGCCCCTCGGGCCGTTCCTCGGCAAGTCCTTCGCCACCTCCGTCTCGGCGTGGGTCACTCCGCTGGAGGCCCTGGACGCGGCCCGGGTCGCCCCGCCGGAGCGCACCGAGCCCCTGCTGCCGTACCTGGACGACTCCGCCGAGACCGCCTCCGACGAGCCCGGCGGCTACGACCTGCGCATCACCGTCACCCTCAACGGCGAGGTCGTCTCCAGCCCTCCCTTTTCCACCGTCTACTGGACCGCCGCCCAGCAGCTCGCCCACATGACGGTCAACGGCGCGTCCCTGCGCACCGGCGACCTCTACGGCTCCGGCACCGTCAGCGGGCCCTCCCCCGACCAGTTCGGCTCGCTCATCGAGCTCACCTGGAACGGCCGCGACCCCCTCGAACTGCCCTCGGGCAAGCGGACGTTCCTGGAGGACGGGGACGTGGTCACGCTGTCGGCGTGGGCCCCGGGGCCGGGGGGCACGCGGGTGGGTCTCGGCGAGGTGACGGGCCGGATCGCCTCGGCGCGCTGAGGCGGCGCCGGGCCGGGAGGGGCTTGCCGGGGCCGGGGCCCGCGCGGGGCGCCCCGGGCCCACCCCTCCCCGAACCGGGGGCTGCCACCCCGGGCCCCCGCCCTTCCCGTCTGGGGCTCCGCCCCTCTCCCCCTTGTCGGCGCTCCGCGCCTCGTCCTCAAACGCCGGACGGGCTGAGCTGCCCTCCCTTCGCCGTCGTCGGGTGCCCGCCGGCCGACGACGGCGCGCAGCGGGCGATCCCGGCCCGTCGGATATCAGCCCTGCCCCGCCACCACCTCCAGGACGCCTTCCCCATAGGTCACCAGCTTCTTCTCTCCGACCCCGCTGATGCCGCCGAGCTCCGCGACCGTCGCGGGCCGGGCCACCGCGATCTCGCGGAGCGTGGCGTCGTGGAAGATCACGTAGGCCGGTACGCCCTGCTCCCTGGCCTGCTCCGCACGCCAGGCGCGCAGCGCCTCGAAGAGCGGTGTCGCCTCCTCGGGCAGGTCCGCCGCGGCGGCCACGGCCTTGGCCTTGCGCTCGCCGCGCGGGGTGGACCGCGCCGAGCCCGCCGGCTTCTTCGGCTCCTTGCGCAGCGGCACGTCCCGCTGGCGGCCGAGCACCGCGGCGCTCGCCTCGGTCAGCACCAGCGTGCCGTACTCCCCCTCGACCGCGAGGAGGTCCTGGGCGAGGAGCTGGCGGATCACGCCCCGCCACTCGGGCTCGCCGAGCTCCTCGCCGATGCCGAAGACGGAGAGCTGGTCGTGGTCGAACTGGATCACCTTGGCGGTCTTGCGGCCGAGCAGGATGTCGACGATCTGGCCCGTGCCGAATTTCTGGCCGCGCTCCCGCTTCAGCCGCACCACCGTGGAGAGGACCTTCTGCGCGGCGATCGTGCCGTCCCAGGTCTCCGGGGGCGTCAGGCACGTGTCGCAGTTCCCGCAGGAGGCGTCCGTCGGGTCCTGGCCGAAGTACCGCAGGAGCTGGGCGCGGCGGCACTGGACGGTCTCGCACAGCGCGAGCATCGCGTCCAGATGGGCCGCGGAGCGGCGCCGGAACGCCTCGTCGCCCTCGCTGGACTGGATCAGCTTGCGCTGCTGCACGACGTCCTGGAGGCCGTACGCCATCCAGGCCGTCGAGGGCAGGCCGTCGCGGCCCGCCCGGCCCGTCTCCTGGTAGTACCCCTCCACCGACTTGGGCAGGTCCAGGTGGGCCACGAAGCGGACGTCGGGCTTGTCGATGCCCATGCCGAAGGCGATCGTGGCGACCACGACCAGGCCCTCCTCGCGCAGGAAGCGGGCCTGGTTGCGGGCGCGGGTGCCGGCGTCGAGCCCCGCGTGGTACGGCACGGCCTCGACGCCGTGGGCGGACAGGAACTCGGCGATCTGCTCGACCGACCTGCGGGACAGGCAGTAGACGATGCCCGCGTCGCCGTCGTGCTCCTCCTTCAGGAAGGTGAGGAGCTGCTTCTTCGGGTCGGACTTCGGCACGATCCGGTACTGGATGTTCGGCCGGTCGAAGCTGGCCACGAAGTGCTTGGCGTCCTGCATCGCCAGGCGCTGCGTGATCTCCCGGTGCGTGGCGTCCGTCGCCGTGGCCGTCAGCGCGATCCGGGGGACGTCGGGCCAGCGCTCCCCGAGGACGGACAGCGCCAGGTAGTCGGGCCGGAAGTCGTGGCCCCACTGGGCCACGCAGTGCGCCTCGTCGATCGCGAAGACGGAGATCTCGGCCCGGGAGAGCAGATGGAGCGTGGTGTCCAGGCGCAGCCGCTCCGGCGCCAGGTACAGCACGTCCAGCTCGCCCGCGAGCAGCTCGGCCTCGACCACGCGGCGCTCGTCGAAGTCCTGCGTCGAGTTCATGAAACCGGCCCTGACGCCCAGGGCGCGCAACGCGTCGACCTGGTCCTGCATGAGCGCGATCAGCGGCGAGACGACGACGCCCGTACCGGGTCTGACCAGGGCCGGGATCTGGTAGCACAGCGACTTGCCGCCGCCGGTCGGCATGAGGACGACCGCGTCGCCGCCCGCCACCACGTGCTCGATGATCGCCTCTTGCTCACCCCGGAATGCGTCGTACCCGAACACCCGGTGGAGCGTCCGCAGCGCGTCGCTCTCCACCACCTCTGCCATGCCGACCCCACTGATCCCGCTCATCGCCGTGCCCCCGCCTGTCGCACCTCGACCACTGCCTCCACGATAGGGGTCCGCGCCGACAGGCCGGGAAGTTATCCACAGGCTTCTTCCGGCCGGGGCGGCCGGGCCGGGCCCGCGCGGGCTCCGGCGGCACGCGCAGGGCCCCGGCTCCCCTCGCAAGGGGAGCCGGGGCCCTGTACCGCGTACGGGTGGCGACGGCGCCGGGGTCAGCGGACGAAGACGCCCGCCTGCCCCGCCAGGTCCAGGAAGTACTGGGGCGCCACACCCAGCACCAGCGTCACCGCGACGCCCACCCCGATCGCCGCCGTCGTCAGCGGCGAGGGCACGGCGACCGAGGGGCCGTCCGCCTTCGGCTCGCTGAAGAACATCAGCACGATCACCCGGATGTAGAAGAACGCCGCGATCGCCGACGAGACCACGCCGACCACGACGAGCGGGCCCGCGCCGCCCTCCGCCGCCGCCTTGAACACGGCGAACTTCCCGGTGAACCCGGACGTCAGCGGGATGCCCGCGAAGGCGAGCAGGAACACCGCGAAGACGGCCGCGACCAGCGGCGAGCGGCGGCCGAGCCCCGCCCACTTCGACAGGTGCGTCGCCTCGCCGCCCGCGTCCCGCACCAGCGTCACCACCGCGAAGGCGCCGACGGTCACGAACGAGTACGCGCCCAGGTAGAAGAGCACCGACGAGATGCCGTCCTCCGAGGTGGCGATCACACCGGCGAGGATGAAGCCCGCGTGCGCGATCGACGAGTACGCGAGCAGCCGCTTGATGTCGGTCTGGGTGATCGCGACGATCGCGCCGCCCAGCATCGTGACGATCGCGATGCCCCACATCACCGGCCGCCAGTCCCAGCGCAGGCCCGGCAGCACCACGTACAGCAGGCGCAGCAGCGCGCCGAACGCGGCCACCTTCGTCGCCGCCGCCATGAAGCCCGTGACCGGCGTCGGCGCGCCCTGGTAGACGTCCGGCGTCCACATGTGGAACGGCACCGCGCCGACCTTGAACAGCAGGCCCGTCACGAGCATCGCGGCGCCGATCAGGAGCAGCGCGTCGTTGCCCATGGTGTCCGCGAGCGCCGGGTCGACCGTCTGGACCGTGCCGTCGACGACGTCGGCGATGGTGCCGTACGACACCGAGCCCGCGTAGCCGTACAGGAGCGCGATGCCGAAGAGCGTGAACGCGGACGCGAAGGCGCCGAGCAGGAAGTACTTCACGGCCGCTTCCTGCGACATGAGGCGCTTGCGGCGGGCGAGCGCGCACAGCAGGTAGAGCGGGAGCGAGAAGACCTCCAGGGCGATGAAGAGCGTCAGGAGGTCGTTCGCCGAGGGGAAGACGAGCATGCCGCCGACCGCGAAGAGCACGAGCGGGAACACCTCGGTGGTGGTGAACCCGGCCTTCACGGCGGCCTGTTCGCCCGCGCCGCCGGGCACGGCACCGGCCTGCGCCACGAAGGAGTCGACGCGCTTGCCGTGTGCCGCGGGGTCCAGGCGCCGCTCCGCGAACGTGAAGACCGAGACCAGGGCGACGAGGAGAATGGTGCCCTGCAGGAACAGCGCGGGCCCGTCGACCGCGATGGCGCCCATGGCGGCGACGCGGGCCTTCGTGGTGCCGTAGTCGCCCGCCGCGAGCGCCACGACCGCGGCGAAGGCGGCGGCCAGGGCGACGACCGAGACGAAGAGCTGGGCGTGGTAGCGGGACTTGCGCGGCACGAAGGCTTCGATGAGCACTCCGATGACGGCCGCGCCGATGACGATGAGGGTCGGCGCGAGCTGGCCGTACTCGATCTTCGGCGCGTCGATCTTGTCGACCGGCTCGGCCGCCATTGTCCACAGGCTGTGGACGGCTGTCGCACTCACTTGGCGGCCTCCACCTCGGGCTCGGGGTCTGTCTTCTGTACGTCGGACATGGTGTGCTCGACCGCGGGGTTCACCAGGTCGGCCACGGGCTTCGGGTAGACGCCCAGGCCGATGAGGAGCGCGATCAGCGGGGCCACCACGGCCAGTTCGCGCACCCGCAGGTCGGGCATCTTCGCGAGCTCGGGCTTCACCGGGCCCGTCATCGTCCGCTGGTAGAGCACCAGGGTGTAGAGGGCGGCCAGCACGATGCCGAGCGTCGCGACCACCCCGGCCACCGGGTAGCGCGCGAACGCGCCGACCAGGACCAGGAACTCACTGACGAACGGCGCGAGCCCCGGCAGCGACAGCGTGGCCAGACCGCCGACCAGGAAGGTGCCCGCGAGTACCGGGGCGACCTTCTGCACGCCTCCGTAGTCCGCGATCAGACGCGAGCCGCGGCGCGAGATGAGGAAGCCCGCGACCAGCATCAGGGCGGCCGTCGACAGGCCGTGGTTGACCATGTAGAGCGTCGCGCCGGACTGGCCCTGGGACGTCATCGCGAAGATGCCGAGGACGATGAACCCGAAGTGCGAGATCGACGCGTACGCCACCAGGCGCTTGATGTCGCGCTGGCCCACGGCGAGCAGCGCGCCGTAGACGATGCTGACCAGGGCCAGGACGACGATGACGGGCGTCGCCCACTTCGAGGCCTCCGGGAAGAGCTGGAGACAGAAGCGCAGCATCGCGAACGTGCCGACCTTGTCGACCACGGCCGTGATCAGGACGGCGATCGGCGCCGTGGCCTCCCCCATCGCGTTCGGCAGCCAGGTGTGCAGCGGCCACAGCGGGGCCTTCACCGCGAAGGCGAAGAAGAAGCCGAGGAACAGCAGCCGCTCGGTGTTGGTCGCCATGTCGAGCGAGCCGTCGGCCCGCGCCTGGGCGATCTCCTGGAGCGAGAAGTTCCCGGCGACCACGTAGAGCCCGATCACCGCGGCGAGCATGATCAGCCCGCCGGCCAGGTTGTAGAGCAGGAACTTCACGGCCGCGTACGAGCGCTGCGCGGTGGCGTGCTCGTCGCTGCCCGCGTGGGCGCGGTCCCCGAAGCCGCCGATGAGGAAGTACATCGGGATCAGCATGGCTTCGAAGAAGATGTAGAACAGGAAGACGTCGGTGGCCTCGAAGGAGATGATCACCATCGCCTCGACGGCCAGGATCAGGGCGAAGAAGCCCTGGGTCGGCCGCCACCGCGACGACTTCGTCTCCAGGGGGTCGGCGTCGTGCCAGCCCGCCAGGATGATGAAGGGCATCAGCAGGGCGGTCAGCGCGATCAGGGAGACCGCGATGCCGTCCACGCCCAGTTCGTACCGCACCCCGAAGTCGGCGATCCAGGAGTGCGACTCGGTGAGCTGGTAGCGGTCGCCGTCCGGGTCGAACCGGACGAGCACCGCGACGGCCAGGGCCAGCGTGGCCAGCGAGAAGAGCAGCGCGAGCCACTTGGCGGCCGTGCGCCGGGCGGCCGGGACGGCCGCCGTGGCGATCGCGCCCACCGCGGGCACCACGGCCGTCGCTGTCAGCAGAGGAAAGGACATCGGTATCAGACCGCCCTCATCAGCAGGGTCGCGGCGATGAGGACCGCCGCGCCGCCGAACATCGAGACCGCGTACGAACGGGCGTAGCCGTTCTGGAGCTTGCGCAGGCGTCCGGAGAGCCCGCCGACGGAGGCCGCCGTGCCGTTGACCACGCCGTCGACCAGGGTGTGGTCGACGTACACCAGGGAGCGCGTGAGGTGCTCGCCGCCGCGCACCAGGACCACGTGGTTGAAGTCGTCCTGGAGCAGGTCGCGGCGGGCCGCGCGGGTGAGCAGCGAGCCGCGCGGGGCGACGACCGGCACCGGCCGGCGCCCGTACTGCAACCAGGCCAGGGTCACGCCGACGACCAGGACCACCACGGTGGCGCCGGTGACCGTGGCGGCGCTCAGCGGGGAGTCGCCGTGGTCGTGGTGCGTGACGGGCTCCAGCCAGTGCACGAACCGGTCGCCGAGGCTGAAGAAGCCGCCGGCGAACACCGAGCCGAACGCCAGCAGGATCATCGGGATCGTCATGGACGCCGGGGACTCGTGCGGGTGCGGCTCCGCGTGCCCGCCGTGCCCGCCATGGGTCTCGGCGGCGGGCTCCGCGCTCGGCTCCTCGGGGGAGGCCGTCGCGCGGTGGCGCCACCGCTCCTCGCCGAAGAAGGTCAGCAGCATCACGCGCGTCATGTAGTACGCCGTGATGGCCGCGCCGAGCAGCGCCACCGAGCCGAGGATCCAGCCCTCCGCGCCGCCCTTGGCGAAGGCCGCCTCGATGATCTTGTCCTTGGAGAAGAAGCCGGACAGGCCGGGGAAGCCGATGATGGCCAGATAGCCGAGCCCGAAGGTCACGAACGTCACCGGCATGTACTTCCGCAGGCCGCCGTACTTGCGCATGTCGACCTCGTCGTTCATGCCGTGCATGACCGAACCGGCGCCGAGGAAGAGCCCGGCCTTGAAGAAGCCGTGCGTCACCAGGTGCATGATCGCGAAGACGTAGCCGATCGGGCCGAGGCCCGCGGCCAGGATCATGTAGCCGATCTGGGACATCGTGGACCCGGCGAGGGCCTTCTTGATGTCGTCCTTCGCGCAACCGACGATCGCACCGAAGAGCAGCGTGACCGCGCCGACCACCGTGACCGCGAGCTGCGCGTCCGGCGCGGCGTTGAAGATCTCCCCGGAGCGCACGATCAGGTACACGCCCGCGGTCACCATCGTCGCCGCGTGGATCAGGGCCGAGACCGGGGTCGGGCCCTCCATCGCGTCGCCGAGCCAGGACTGCAGCGGCACCTGCGCGGACTTGCCGCACGCCGCGAGCAGCAGCATCAGGCCGATGGCCGTCAGCTTGCCCTCGCCCGTCTCCTCCGTGGCCCCCAGGACGGGCCCGAAGGCGAACGTCCCGAAGGTGGTGAACATCAGCATGATCGCGATCGACAGGCCCACGTCGCCGACGCGGTTGACCAGGAAGGCCTTCTTCGCCGCGGTGGCCGCGCTGGGCTTGTGCTGCCAGAACCCGATCAGGAGGTACGAGGCGAGGCCGACGCCCTCCCAGCCGACGTACAGGAGCAGGTAGTTGTCGGCGAGGACGAGCAGCAGCATCGCCGCCAGGAACAGGTTCAGATAGCCGAAGAAGCGGCGGCGCCGCTCGTCGTGCTCCATGTACCCGACCGAGTACAGGTGGATCAGCGTGCCGACGCTGGTGATCAGCAGCACGAACGTCATCGACAACTGGTCGAGCTGGAAGGCGACGTCCGCCTGGAAGCCCTCGACCGGGATCCAGCGGAACAGGTGCTGGTGCAGCCCCCGGTCCTCGGCGTCCTTGCCGAGCATGTCGGTGAAGAGCACCACCGCCACGGCGAAGGAGACGGCGGCGAGCAGCGTGCCGAGCCAGTGGCCGACACGGTCGAGCAGGCGCCCGCCGCACAGCAGGACGGCCGCTCCGAGCAGAGGCGCCGCGACGAGCAGCGCAATCAGTTTCTCCACGATTCAGCGACCCCTCAGAGCTTCATCAGACTGGCGTCGTCGACCGAGGCCGAATGGCGGGAGCGGAACAGCGACACGATGATCGCGAGGCCGACCACGACCTCGGCCGCGGCGACGACCATCGTGAAGAAGGCGATGATCTGGCCGTCCAGGTTGCCGTGCAGCCGGGAGAACGCGACGAACGCCAGGTTGCAGGCGTTGAGCATCAGCTCGACGCACATGAAGACCACGATCATGTTCCGCCGGATCAGCACGCCGGTGGCGCCGATGGCGAACAGCAGGGCCGCCAGGTAGAGGTAGTTCACCGGATTCACTTCGACGCCTCCTCGGTCCGCCCGGCCCGCTCGCCGGTGCCGTCGCCCTCGCGCCCGATGTCGGTGCGGCGCAGGTCCGGCCGCTCCAGGCGGTCGGCGGAGCGCTGCTCCAGGGCGCGCAGGTCCTCCAGGGCCTGGTGGGACACGTCACGGATCTGGCCGCGCTCGCGCAGCGTCCTGTTGACCGTGAGCTCCGACGGCGTGCCGTCCGGGAGCAGGCCCGCGATGTCCACGGCGTTGTGCCGGGCGTAGACGCCCGGGGCCGGGAGCGGCGGGAGGTGCTTGCCCTCGCGCACCCGCTGCTCGGCGCGCTCGCGCTGGGTCGTGGCGCGCTCCGTGCGCTCGCGGTGGGTGAGCACCATCGCGCCGACGGTCGCCGTGATCAGCAGGGCGCCGGTGATCTCGAAGGCGAAGACGTACTTCGTGAAGATGAGGGCCGCCAGGCCCTCGACGTTGCCGCCCTCGTTGGCCTTGGCCAGGCCGTTGAAGTCCGTCACCGCGGCGTTGCCGATGCCCGCGAACAGCAGGACGGCGAAGCCGAGTCCGCACAGGGCGGCCAGCCAGCGCTGGCCCCTGAGGGTCTCCTTCAGGGAGTCGGCGGCGGTGACGCCGACGAGCATGACCACGAACAGGAACAGCATCATGATCGCGCCGGTGTAGACGACGACCTGGACGATGCCGAGGAAGTACGCGCCGTTGGCCAGGTAGAAGACCGCCAGGACGATCATGGTGCCGGCCAGGCACAGCGCGCTGTGGACCGCCCGCCTCATGAGGATCGTGCTCAGCGCGCCGATCACGGCGACCGTGCCGAGCACCCAGAACTGGAAGGCCTCGCCCGTGGAGGTGGTGTAGGCCGCGACGGAGGTCACGCTTCCACCCCCTCGGACCGGGGCTCCCGCGTGACCTCCACCGAATCGGCGCGCTTCTCGCCCTTGGAGAGGGGGGCCTGGCGCTCGGTACCGGGCGCGGCTTGCGTGACCAGACCGCGGTAGTAGTCCCCCTCGTCGGTACCGGGGTACAGCGCGTGCGGCGCCTCGACCATGCCCTCGTCGAGGCCCGCGAGCAACTGCTCCTTGGTGTAGATGAGGTCGGCGCGGCTGCTGTCGGCGAGCTCGAACTCGTTCGTCATCGTCAGCGCGCGCGTGGGGCACGCCTCGATGCACAGGCCGCAGAGGATGCAGCGGGCGTAGTTGATCTGGTACACCCGGCCGTAGCGCTCACCCGGGGAGTAGCGCTCCTCGTCGGTGTTGTCCGCGCCCTCCACGTAGATGGCGTCCGCGGGGCAGGCCCAGGCGCACAACTCGCAGCCGATGCACTTCTCCAGGCCGTCCGGGTGGCGGTTGAGCTGGTGCCGGCCGTGGAAGCGCGGAGCGGTGGTCTTCTGCTGCTCCGGATACTGCTCGGTCAGCCGCTTCTTGAACATGGCCTTGAAGGTCACGCCGAAGCCCGCGACGGGATTCTGGAACCCCTGGTCCGACTGGTTCGCCTGCGGTCCCGCGTCCTGCGGCTGCTCGGGCAACTGCCCGCCGTGCCGCCGGTCCGGCGTGTTCGACTGCTCAGCCATCGGACGCCTCCTTTCCGTCACTTTGAGTATCCGGGCCACCACTGACAATCAGCTCCCGCTCGTGGCGCGGGCGCCGGCGCGGCACGGGCGGCAGGGTCTGTCCGGGCAGCGGGGGCACCGGGAATCCGCCGGCCATCGGGTCGAAGGCCGCGGGTTCCGCGGGCGCGGCGGCCGCGGCCTCCTTCTCGCGCCGGTCCCGGAACACGTCCACCAGGACCGAGAGCAGCAGCAGCGCGATGACTCCGCCGCCCACGTAGAGGGCGATCTCGCTGAAGTCGTAGTCCTCGTTGCGCAGTGCGCGGACGGTGGCGACGAGCATCAGCCAGACCACGGAGACCGGGATGAGGACCTTCCAGCCGAGCTTCATCAGCTGGTCGTAGCGGACGCGGGGCAGCGTGCCGCGCAGCCAGATGAAGAAGAACAGCAGGAGCTGCACCTTGAGCGTGAACCAGGCCAGCGGCCACCAGCCGTGGTTCGCGCCCTCCCAGAAGCCGCTGATGGGCCAGGGGGCCCGCCAGCCGCCGAGGAAGAGCGTCGCGGACACCGCTGAGACGGTCACCATGTTGACGTACTCGGCGAGCATGAACATCGCGAACTTGATCGACGAGTACTCGGTGTTGAAGCCGCCGACGAGGTCGCCCTCGGACTCCGGCATGTCGAACGGCGCGCGGTTGGTCTCGCCGACCATCGTCACGATGTAGATCAGGAACGACACCGGCAGGAGCACGATGTACCAGCGCTCCTGCTGGGCCTCCACGATCGCCGAGGTGGACATCGACCCGGAGTACAGGAAGACCGAGGCGAACGCGGCGCCCATCGCGATCTCGTACGAGATCATCTGCGCGCAGGAGCGCAGGCCGCCCAGGAGCGGGTACGTCGAGCCGGAGCTCCAGCCCGCGAGGACGATGCCGTAGATGCCGACCGAGGCGACCGCGAGGATGTAGAGCATCGCGATCGGCAGATCGGTGAGCTGCATCGTGGTGCGGTGGCCGAAGATCGAGACCTCGTTGCCCGCGGGCCCGAAGGGGATGACCGCGATCGCCATGAAGGCGGGGATCGCGGCGACGATCGGCGCGAGGACGTAGACCACCTTGTCCGCGCGCTTGACGGTCAGGTCCTCCTTGAGCATCAGCTTGACGCCGTCCGCGAGGGACTGGAGGAGGCCCCAGGGGCCGTTGCGGTTGGGGCCGATGCGCAACTGCATCCAGGCGACGACCTTGCGCTCCCACACGATGGAGAACAGCACGGTCAGCATCAGGAACGCGAAGCAGAAGACCGCCTTGACGCCGACCAGCCACCACGGGTCGCGGCCGAACATGGAGAGGTCCTCGGCGGCGAGCCGGGTCATGGGGCTCATGACTGCACCTCCTGGGCGCCCTGGGCGGGCTCGACGCGGACGGCGGGGCCGATCCTGACCAGCTGGCCCGGGCGCGCCCCGGTGTCGGAGGCGACGCCGCCGCCCACCGAGTTCAGCGGCAGCCACACCACGCGGTCCGGCATCGGCGTGACCCGCAGCGGGAGCGCGGTGGTCCCGGCGGGGCCGGTGACGGCGAGCGTGTCGCCGTCCCTGACGCCCACCTCGGCGGCGGTGGCGGCCGAGAGCCGGGCCAGCGCCGCGTGCCGCGTCCCGGCGAGCGCGTCGTCGCCCTCCTGGAGGAGGCCCTGGTCGAGCAGGAGCCGGTGTCCGGCCAGCACGGCCTCGCCGGCGGCGGGCTTCGGCGGGGCGGCCCCGGTGTCCAGCGGCTCGGTGGCGCGCGGTCCCGCCCAGCCGCCGAGCCGGTCCAGCTCGCGCCGGATGGAGACCAGGTCCGGCAGGCCCAGGTGGACGTCGCCCGCGTCGGCCAGCATGTGCAGCACGCGCGCGTCGGTGGGGGCCAGCCGGCGCGTCATCTGGTCCGGCTTGAGCGCCGCCTGGAAGAGCCGGGCCCTGCCTTCCCAGTTGAGGAAGGTGCCCGGCTTCTCGGCGACCGCGGCGCCCGGGAGCACCACGTCGGCGCGCTCGGTCACCTCGCTCGGCCGCAGTTCGAGCGAGACCAGGAAGCCGACCTCGTCGAGCGCCGCACGCGCGCGTGCCGGGTCGGGCAGGTCGGCGACCTCGACGCCCGCCACCAGCAGGGCGCTCAGCTCGCCGGTCGCCGCGGCCTCGATGATCTGGCCGGTGTCGCGGCCGTAGCGGTGCGGCAGCCCGGCCACGTGCCAGGCGGCCGCGACCTCGTCCCGCGCGCGCGGGTCGGTGGCCGGCCGGCCGCCGGGGAGCAGCGACGGCAGGGCGCCGGCCTCCACGGCCCCGCGTTCGCCCGCGCGGCGCGGGATCCACACCAGCGCGGCGCCGGTCGCCGTGGCGGCCCGGACGGCGGCGGTGAGCCCGCCCGGTACGGCCGCGAGCCGCTCGCCGACGACGATGACCGCGCCCGGGGCGCGCAGCGCCTCGGCGGCCCCGGTGCCGTCGGCCTCCAGGCCGACCCCGGCGGCGAGCGCGTCCAGCCACTCGGTCTCCGTGCCGGGCGCCGCGGCGAGCAGCGTCCCGCCGGCCTTCTCCAGGCCGCGCGTGGCGTGCGTGGCGACGGCGAAGGTGCGCTGTCCGTGCTTGCGCCAGGCCTTGCGCAGCCGCAGGAAGACGCCGGGCGCCTCCTCCTCGGCCTCGATGCCGACGAGCAGGACGGCGGGCGCCTTCTCCAGCGCGGTGTACGTGACACCGGTCCCGTCGAGGTCCCGGCCGCGCCCGGCGACCCGGGCGGCGAGGAAGTCGGCCTCCTCGCTGGAGTGCGTCCGCGCGCGGAAGTCGATGTCGTTGGTGCCGAGCACCACGCGCGCGTACTTGCTGTACGCGTACGCGTCCTCCAGGGTGAGGCGCCCGCCGGTGAGGACACCGGCGCGCCCGCGCGCGGCGGCGAGGCCCTTGGCGGCCGCCTCCAGCGCCTCGGGCCAGGCGGCCGGTTCGAGGGCGCCCGTGGCGGCGTTCCGTACGAGCGGCGTGGTCAGGCGGTCCGCCTTCTGCGCGTACCGGAACGCGAAGCGCCCCTTGTCGCAGATCCACTCCTCGTTGACCTCGGGGTCGTCCTGGGCGAGGCGGCGCATGACCTTGCCGCGCCGGTGGTCGGTGCGGGTGGCGCAGCCGCCCGCGCAGTGCTCGCACACCGAGGGCGACGACACCAGGTCGAAGGGGCGCGACCGGAAGCGGTAGGCGTGCGACGTGAGCGCCCCGACGGGGCAGATCTGGATGGTGTTGCCGGAGAAGTACGACTCGAAGGGGTCGCCCTCGCCGGTGCCGACCTGCTGGAGGGCGCCGCGTTCGAGGAGCTCGATCATCGGGTCGCCCGCGATCTGGTTCGAGAAGCGGGTGCAGCGGGCGCACAGCACGCACCGCTCGCGGTCGAGCAGCACCTGGGTGGAGACGGGCACCGGCTTCTCGTAGGTGCGCTTGCTGCCCTCGAAGCGGGACTCGGCGTTGCCGTGCGACATGGCCTGGTTCTGCAGCGGGCACTCGCCGCCCTTGTCGCAGACCGGGCAGTCCAGGGGGTGGTTGATGAGCAGGAGCTCCATCACCCCCTTCTGCGCCTTCTCCGCGACCGGGGAGGTGAGGTGGCTCTTGACGACCATGCCGTCGGTGCAGGTGATGGTGCAGGACGCCATCGGCTTGCGCTGGCCCTCGACCTCGACGATGCACTGGCGGCAGGCGCCCGCGGGGTCGAGCAGCGGGTGGTCGCAGAAGCGCGGGATCTCGATGCCGAGGAGTTCGGCGGCTCGGATGACCAGGGTGCCCTTGGGGACGCTGATCTCGATGCCGTCGATGGTCAGCGTGACCAGGTCTTCCGGCGGTACCGCCGCCTCGCCGCCCCCGGAGGGAGCGCTGGTGGTCACTGTCATGCGTTCACCTCCGTGCTGTCGTCGGTGTCGTGGAGCCGTCCGGTCCGGTCGCTCCAGAGCGTCGACCTGGCCGGGTCGAAGGGGCAGCCCCTGCCGGTGATGTGCTGCTCGTACTCCTCGCGGAAGTACTTCAGGGAGGAGAAGATCGGCGAGGCGGCGCCATCGCCGAGGGCGCAGAAGGACTTGCCGTTGATGTTGTCGGCGATGTCGTTCAGCTTGTCGAGGTCGGCCATGACGCCCTTGCCCGCCTCGATGTCGCGGAGCAACTGCACGAGCCAGTACGTGCCTTCGCGGCAGGGCGTGCACTTGCCGCAGGACTCGTGGGCGTAGAACTCGGTCCAGCGGGTGACGGCCCGCACCACGCAGGTGGTCTCGTCGAAGCACTGGAGCGCCTTGGTGCCGAGCATGGACCCGGCGGCGCCGACGCCCTCGTAGTCCAGCGGGACGTCCAGGTGCTCGTCGGTGAACATCGGCGTCGAGGAGCCGCCCGGCGTCCAGAACTTGAGCCGGTGGCCGGGGCGCATCCCGCCGCTCATGTCGAGCAGCTGGCGCAGCGTGATGCCGAGCGGCGCCTCGTACTGGCCGGGCGAGGCGACGTGCCCGCTGAGCGAGTACAGCGTGAAGCCCGGGGACTTCTCGCTGCCCATCGACTTGAACCAGTCCTTGCCCCGGTTCAGGATCGCGGGAACCGACGCGATGGATTCGACGTTGTTGACGACAGTGGGGCACGCGTAGAGCCCCGCGACCGCGGGGAAAGGGGGACGGAGCCGCGGCTGGCCGCGGCGGCCTTCGAGGGAGTCGAGCAGTGCGGTCTCCTCACCGCAGATGTACGCGCCCGCGCCCGCGTGCACGGTGAGTTCGAGGTCGAGTCCGCTGCCCAGGATGTTCTCGCCGAGGTAGCCCGCCGCGTAGGCCTCGCGCACGGCCTCGTGCAGCCGCCGCAGCACGGGGACGACCTCGCCGCGCACGTAGATGAAGGCATGCGACGAACGGATCGCGTAACAGGCGATGACGATGCCCTCGATGAGGGAATGCGGGTTCGCGAAGAGGAGCGGGATGTCCTTGCAGGTCCCGGGCTCCGACTCGTCGGCGTTGACAACTAGATAGTGCGGCTTGCCGTCGCCCTGCGGGATGAACTGCCACTTCATCCCGGTGGGGAAGCCCGCGCCGCCGCGGCCGCGCAGGCCGGAGTCCTTCACGTAGGCGATGAGGTCGTCCGGCGCCATCGCGAGGGCCTTGCGGAGTCCCTCGTAGCCGTCGTGCCTGCGGTAGACGTCCAGCGTCCAGGACTTCTCCTCGTCCCAGAAGGCGGAGAGGACCGGTGCGAGCAGCTTCTCCGGGCTGGTCTCGTCGATCTCGGCTGCCAAGGTCGTCACTCCCCCTCCTCGCGGGCCTCGCCGACCGGGCCCGCGGGGTTCGCGGGGTCGGACGCCGAGGTCTTCTGCGGCGCGTCGTGCGAGCTCAGGTGCTCGCCGGGTGACGGCTCGTGCGGCTGGGCGCCCTCGGGGCCGCCGGCGCGCGGGTGGACCACGCGCGCGGGGGGCGTCTCGCCCCTGGCCAGGCGCAGCCCGATGAGCGAGGCCGGGCCCGCGCCGCCGGTGGCCTCGACGGCTCCGGGGCGCTCGTCGGGGAAGCCCGCGAGGATGCGGGCCGTCTCCTTGAAGGTGCACAGGGGGGCGCCGCGGGTGGGCTCGACCCGGGCGCCCGCGCGCAGGTCGTCGACGAGGCGCTTGGCGCTGGTGGGGGTCTGGTTGTCGAAGAACTCCCAGTTGACCATCACCACGGGCGCGTAGTCGCAGGCGGCGTTGCACTCGATGTGCTCCAGCGTCACCTTGCCGTCCTCGGTGGTGCCGCCGTTGGCGACGCCGAGGTGCTCCTGGAGGGCCTCGAAGATGGCGTCGCCGCCCATGACCGCGCACAGGGTGTTGGTGCAGACGCCGACCTGGTAGTCGCCGGAGGGCTTGCGGCGGTACATGGTGTAGAAGGTGGCGACGGCCGTGACCTCGGCGGTGGTCAGGCCGAGCTGCTCCGCGCAGAACCGCATCCCGGTGCGGGTCACGTACCCCTCCTCCGACTGCACGAGGTGCAGCAGGGGCAGGAGCGCCGAGCGGGAGTCGGGGTAGCGGGCGATGACCTCGCGCGCGTCCGCCTCCAGGCGGGCGCGGACGTCGGCCGGGTAGTCCGGAGGGGGCAGTTGGGGCATGCCCAGGCTGACGCCCTCGGATTCGGTGGTGGTCACCGGTCGACGCCTCCCATCACGGGGTCGATGGACGCGACGGCGACGATGACGTCGGCGACCTGGCCGCCCTCGCACATCGCCGCCATGGCCTGAAGGTTGGTGAAGGACGGGTCGCGGAAGTGGACCCGGTAGGGGCGGGTGCCGCCGTCGGAGACGGCGTGCACGCCGAGTTCGCCCTTGGGGGACTCCACGGCGGCGTAGGCCTGCCCCGGGGGTACCCGGAAGCCCTCCGTCACCAGCTTGAAGTGGTGGATCAGGGCCTCCATGGAGGTGCCCATGATCTTCTTGATGTGGTCGAGGGAGTTGCCGAGGCCGTCCGGGCCGAGCGCGAGCTGGGCGGGCCAGGCGATCTTCTTGTCGGCGACCATGACCGGGCCGGGCCGCAGCCGGTCCAGGCACTGCTCGATGATGCGCAGCGACTGGCGCATCTCCTCCAGGCGGATCAGGAACCGCCCGTAGGAGTCGCACGTGTCGGCGGTGGGGACGTCGAACTCGTACGTCTCGTAGCCGCAGTACGGGTCGGTCTTGCGCAGGTCGTGCGGCAGCCCCGCGGAGCGCAGGACGGGGCCGGTGGCGCCGAGGGCCATGCAGCCGGTCAGGTCGAGGTAGCCGACGTCCTGCATGCGGGCCTTGAAGATGGGGTTCCCGGTGGCGAGCTTGTCGTACTCCGGGAGGTTCTTCTTCATCTTCTTCACGAACTCGCGGATCTGGTCCACCGCGCCGGGCGGCAGGTCCTGGGCGAGTCCGCCCGGCCGGATGTACGCGTGGTTCATGCGCAGGCCGGTGATGAGTTCGTAGATGTCGAGAATGAGTTCACGATCGCGGAATCCGTAGATCATGATCGTGGTGGCGCCCAGCTCCATGCCGCCGGTGGCGATGCACACCAGGTGCGAGGACATCCGGTTCAGCTCCATCAGGAGCACGCGCAGGACGGTGGCGCGGTCGGGGATCTGGTCCTCGATGCCGAGCAGCTTCTCCACGGCCAGGCAGTACGCCGTCTCGTTGAAGAACGGCGTCAGGTAGTCCATGCGGGTGACGAACGTGGTGCCCTGGGTCCAGGTGCGGTACTCCAGGTTCTTCTCGATGCCCGTGTGCAGATAGCCGATGCCGCAGCGGGCCTCGGAGACCGTCTCGCCCTCGATCTCCAGGATGAGCCGCAGCACGCCGTGCGTGGAGGGGTGCTGGGGGCCCATGTTCACGACGATGCGCTCGTCGTCGGCCGCGACCGCGGACTTGGCGACCTCGTCCCAGTCGCCGCCGGTGACGGTGTAGACGGTGCCTTCGGTGGTCTCGCGCGCGGACGCCGAGCCGGAGGCGGCGGAGGTGCCGGAAGTGAAGGGAGTGCTCATCAGCTGTACGACCTCCGCTGGTCCGGAGCCGGGATCTGGGCGCCCTTGTACTCGACGGGGATGCCGCCGAGGGGGTAGTCCTTGCGCTGCGGGAAGCCCTGCCAGTCGTCCGGCATCATGATCCGCGTCAGGGCGGGGTGGCCGTCGAAGACCAGGCCGAAGAAGTCGTACGTCTCGCGCTCGTGCCAGTCGTTCGTCGGGTAGACGGCGACGAGGGACGGCACGTGCGGGTCGGCGTCCGGGGCGCTGACCTCCAGCCGGATGAGTCGGCCGTGGGTGAGCGAGCGCAGGTGGTAGACGGCGTGCAGCTCCCGGCCCTTGTCGCCGGGGTAGTGCACGCCGGACACGCCGGTGCAGAGCTCGAAGCGGAGCGCGGGGTCGTCCCGCAGGGTCTGGGCCACCCGGACGAGGTGCTCGCGCGCGATGTGGAAGGTCAGCTCGCCGCGGTCGACGACCGTCTTCTCGATGGCGTTCTCGGGCAGCAGGCCCTGTTCCTCCAGGGCGCCCTCCAGCTCGTCGGCGACCTCGTCGAACCAGCCGCCGTAGGGGCGGGTGGCCGGGCCGGGGAGCCGGATGGAGCGGATCAGGCCGCCGTAGCCGGAGGTGTCGCCGCCGTTGTCCGCGCCGAACATGCCGCGCTGGACGCGGATCTCCTCGCCGCCGTCGCCGCGCTGGCCGGGGAGGTTGGAGGCGCCGAGGTCCTTCTCGGGGTTGACGCCGTTCGTGGCGTCGCCGTTCGCGTCGGTCACCGCAGCAGCCCCTTCATCTCGATGAGGGGGAGCGCCTTGAGGGCCGCCTCCTCCGCCTCGCGGGCCGCTTCTTCCGCGTTCACGCCGAGCTTGGTGTTCTGGATCTTCTGGTGCAGCTTGAGGATCGCGTCCATCAGCATTTCGGGCCGGGGCGGACAGCCGGGCAGATAGATGTCGACCGGGACGACGTGGTCGACGCCCTGGACAATCGCGTAATTGTTGAACATTCCGCCTGACGACGCGCAAACCCCCATGGAGATCACCCACTTGGGGTTGGGCATCTGGTCGTAGACCTGCCGCAGGACCGGCGCCATCTTCTGGCTCACCCGCCCGGCCACGATCATCAGGTCCGCCTGCCGCGGCGAGCCGCGGAAGACCTCCATCCCGAAGCGCGCCAGGTCGTACCGTCCGGCGCCGGTCGTCATCATCTCGATGGCGCAGCAGGCAAGGCCGAACGTGGCGGGAAAGACGGATGCCTTGCGCACCCAGCCGGCGGCCTGCTCGACGGTGGTCAGCAGGAATCCACTCGGCAGTTTCTCTTCGAGTCCCATGTTTCAGTGGCTCCTCTGTCCCCTTCCGGGGGTCAGTCCCATTCCAGGCCGCCGCGCCGCCATACGTACGCGTAGGCGACGAAGACGGTGAGCACGAAGAGCAGCATCTCCACGAGCCCGAAAATCCCCAGGGCGTCGAAGGTGACGGCCCAGGGGTAGAGGAAGACGATCTCGATGTCGAAGACGATGAAGAGCATCGCCGTCAGGTAGTACTTGATGGGGAAGCGCCCGCCGCCGGCCGGCGTGGGGGTCGGCTCGATGCCGCACTCGTAGGCCTCGAGCTTCGCGCGGTTGTACCGCTTGGGGCCGACAAGCGTGGCCATGACCACGGAGAAAATCGCAAAGCCTGCCCCGAGGGCTCCCAGTACGAGGATGGGCGCATACGCGTTCACCGCTCCTCGCTCCTCTCAGTCGGCACTGACTGCTGGCGGTTGCGTCGGACCCGCTCACCGCCCCGCTCGCGCGCGATCCCCGGCCCCCGGAGCACCCCGAAGATCGCTTACATGTGAAGCAGGTCACAAGCCCAACTGCCCCGCATCTTATGCCTGCCGGTCTGTGATCTGCGACACGGGGTACGACAACGCCTTTGTGATCTCCACCACCTGACGAAGGATCATGAAGTCGGATGAGCGGCGCTCTTCGTACGCGAAGCACCTGAGTGATCACCAGAGGTGACATCTTGGCGCGTCAGCGCTGGTCGGGGCGGGGTTGCATTATCAAGAGATGGCCACTACAAGCAAATTGGCGCCGGGCGTGATCGCTTGATAAAGGGGCTCGTTCACATGCGGGCGGCAGGGGCGGACGGGAGTGGACGGATTTTTCCCGGGCGCGCCGAGGGGTGCGGGCGCGGGGGCGGCCGTGTGCACGCGTTCACGAGTTCTCCGCACGCGTTCTCCGCTTCTCCGCGCGCGTTCTCCGCTTCTCTGCCCGGGCCCTCCGCGGCGGCTCTCCACTTCTCGCCCGGACCCTCCGTGGCAGCCCTCCGCAAGAACCGCGTGCGAGCGCGGGGCCGCGCGCGTGCGCGCGGGTGGACGCGTGCGCGCGAGCGGGGCAGGGGTGGCGGCTCGGCCACGGCCCGAGGGCGGCGCGGCCGCACGGCCCGGGCGCCGACCCGGCCGACGGGACCGTCGCGGACAGCGCCACGGCCGACGGCACAGTCGCGGGCAGCGCCACGGACAGCACCACGGGCACCGCCCGCGGACAGCACCACGGACAGCACCCCGGGCACCGCCCTGCGCGGGGAAGCGGCACCGCGAGTGGCCCGGCGGTGCGGTAGATCTCGGAAGGGTCTCGTCCAGGTCTCGAGGCGACCACCACGGGTACCCGGAGGTGACCTGCGCCACACCCGAACCCATGGCCGAACAACCGGGCTTGGCCAACTGCCTCAACGCGTGCTAGTCCACGGGCAATTCGGACGTAACTCGGAAAACCCATGATCACAGGCGTGATCACCACTGTCCGCAATGCCCGTTACGGCGTCAATAAGGAGCGACACGCCCGGGATTCAGCCGCGTGTACGGCAACTGTGGCGCAGCACACGTTTCTTGAAGGGAACCCCTACTCCTTGATAGCGGTTGTTCTCATGTCCCACACCGCTCACATACCCAGCCACCGGAAGCCCCGTCGCAGTGCGTCGAAGATGGCTCTGCGCGCCGGAGTTGCCGGTGGCGTCCTCAGCACCCTGGCAGTGGCCGGCGCCGCTGGTACGGCGAACGCCGCCGAGCCGGTGACCGAGACGATCGAGCTGCCGACCCTCACGGCCGATCTGTCCGCCCAGATCGCCCAGTCGGCGGACGCCACGCAGCAGACGGCCGACAGCTACGAGGCGCGCGCCCAGCAGGAGGCCGCCGCCGTCAAGGCCGCCAAGCAGGCCGCCAAGGACCAGAAGGCCGCGGAGAAGAAGGCGGAGGCCGAGCAGAAGGCCAAGGCCGAGGCCGAGGCCAAGCGCAAGGCCGCCGCGAAGGAGCGCGCCGCGCGGACCACCGAGCGCACGCAGCTCAGCACCTCCTCCGCCCCGTCGGGCGGCGCCACCGGCGGCTCGTCCTCCTCGTCGGGCTCCTCGGCGTCCGACAACAGCGTCTCGACGCCGTCGAGCGGCAGCGTCAGCGCCGTCATCAGCTTCCTGCGCGCCCAGGTCGGCGACGCGTACGTCATGGGCGGCACGGGCCCGAACTCGTGGGACTGCTCGGGTCTCGTCCAGGCCGCGTTCAAGCAGGCCAACATCAACCTGCCGCGCACCTCGCAGGCGCAGTCGACCGCGGGCACCCCGGTCTCCCTGTCCAACCTCCAGGTGGGCGACATCCTGTACTGGGGCGGCGCGGGCTCCGCGTACCACGTCGGTGTGTACATCGGCGGCGGCCAGTACCTGGACGCCGCGAACCCCAGCAAGGGCGTCGTGATCCAGGACCTGTCGGGCTACCCGGCCTCGGGCGCCGTGCGCGTCCTCTGACGGTCTTTTCCGTACGTACGCCGAAGGGCCGGAACCCCGGGTGGGGTTCCGGCCCTTCGGCGTGGGCCCGGGGGCCTGCGGGCCCGGGGACCCGCGGGCCCAGGGGCCCGGTCAGGCCTTCGGGGCCACCTTGCTGAGGCCGTTGATGATGCGGTCCATCGCGTCGCCGCCCGTCGGGTCCGTCAGGTTGGCGAGCATCTTCAGGGTGAACTTCATCAGCAGGGGGTGCGTCAGGCCGCGCTGGGTGGCGATCTGCATGACCTTCGGGTTGCCGATGAGCTTCACGAAGGCGCGGCCGAGCGTGTAGTAGCCGCCGTAGGTGTCCTTGAGGACCTTCGGGTAGTTGCGCAGCGCCAGTTCGCGCTGGGCGGGCGTGGCGCGGGCGACGGCCTGGACGATGACGTCCGCGGCGATCTGCCCGGACTCCATGGCGTAGGCGATGCCCTCGCCGTTGAACGGGTTGACCAGGCCGCCCGCGTCGCCGACGAGCAGCAGGCCGCGCGTGTAGTGCGGCTGACGGTTGAAGGCCATGGGCAGGGCGGCGCCGCGGATCGGGCCCGTCATGTTCTCCGGGGTGTAGCCCCAGTCCTCGGGCATGGAGGCGCACCAGGCCTTGAGGATCTCGCGCCAGTCGAGCTCCTTGAAGGCGGCGGAGGTGTTCAGGACGCCGAGGCCGACGTTGGACGTGCCGTCGCCCATGCCGAAGATCCAGCCGTAGCCGGGCAGCAGCCGGTCCTGGGCGCCGCGGCGGTCCCACAGCTCCAGCCAGGACTCCAGGTAGTCGTCGTCGTGGCGCGGCGAGGTGAAGTACGTCCGCACGGCGACGCCCATCGGGCGGTCCTCGCGGCGGTGCAGGCCCATGGCGAGGGACAGGCGCGAGGAGTTGCCGTCCGCGGCGACCACGAGGGGCGCGTGGAAGGTGACCGGCGTCTTCTCCTCGCCGAGCCGGGCCTCGACGCCGGTGATGCGGCCGGTGCGGTCGTCGATGACCGGCGCGCCCACGTTGCACCGCTCGTACAGCCGCGCGCCCGCCTTCTGGGCCTGGCGGGCGAGCTGCTCGTCGAAGTCGTCACGCTTGCGGACGAGGCCGTAGTCGGGGAAGGAGGCGAGATCCGGCCAGTCGAGCTGGAGCCGTACGCCGCCGCCGATGATCCGCAGGCCCTTGTTCCGCAGCCAGCCGGCCTCCTCGGAGATGTCGATGCCCATGGCCACCAACTGCTTGGTGGCGCGCGGCGTCAGGCCGTCGCCGCAGACCTTCTCCCGCGGAAACGCCGTCTTCTCCAGCAGGAGCACGTCGAGGCCGGCCTTGGCCAGGTAGTACGCCGTCGTCGATCCCGCCGGACCGGCGCCGACGACGATGACGTCGGCGGTGGTGGCGGAGGTGTCGGAGAGCGGCTCGGTCACGGCGGGTTCTCCCCAAGGCTCGAAATCAGTGTGCCGACGGGCACGGGATAAGGGCAGTCTATGAGGCGGTACCGATCAACCACCCGAAGGGCCACTTGTGAGCGACGTGAGCGAGGTGGGCACCGCGCCCCACCGCATCCGCACCGCCCCCGCCGTCCGCCTGCGCGTGCCGACCGACGAGGACGCCTTCGTCTGGCACCGGCTCTTCGCCGACCCCGAGGTCATGGCGTACGTCGGCGGCGCCCCGGCCGAGCCGTCGGTGTACGAGGAGCTGACCGCGCGCCAGCGCCGCCACGACGCGGAACTGGGCTTCTGCCTGTGGACGTTGCTGGACCCCGAGGGGGCGCCCGTCGGCTTCGCGGGCGCCCAGCCGTGGGGGCGGCCGTGGGGTCCCACGGGTGAGATCGAGATCGGCTGGCGGCTCGCCCGCCCGGCGTGGGGCCGCGGCTACGCGACCGCGGCCGCCCGGCAGACCCTGGAGCGGCTGCGCGCGGCCGGCGTGGGCGCGGTGGTCGCGATGGTCGACGTCCGCAACGCGCGCTCCTCGGCCGTGGCCGAGCGCCTCGGCATGGAGCGCGCGGAGTCGTACGTCGCGCCGCGCACGGGACAGCGCGCGCACTGCTACCGCATGGGGTTGTAGTCCGCCCCGGCGGAGCTACCCTTCCCCTACCGCTGGGGGGTGACGCCTGTGAGCGTACCGATGACACCGGAATCCGCCGGGCCGCCGGAGGTGCGCGTACCGCGCCTCGTGGGGCTGATGGCGGCCGACGCCCGCTCGAGGGCCGCCGGGTACGGCGTGCGGCTGGTGGCGGGCGACCGGCCGCGGTTCCACGAGCTGGTCGTGGACTACGTCGTGCGCCAGTACCCCGCGCCGGGCACGGAGGTCCCGCGCGACGCCGCCGTGACCGTGTGGTTCGACGCCGGGCCGGGCGACGGCGGGGGCGGCGCGGGGGTGCGCGAGCCCCGGCTGCCCGAACCGTCGGACGGCGGCCTCCGCCGCGAGCTGGACGAGCCGGGGCAGACGGAGGCCGGGGTCGGCGGGTAGCCGGGGCGGGCCGTCAGTCTGTGACCCGCCGGGTGTCCGGAACAGGACCCGCCGGGTGTCCGGGGCGGGCCGTCAGTCCGTGACGCGCCAGGTTTCCAGGGCCGTCCGGTGCGTGCGCACGCCGTGTCCGGCGGGCCAGACGTCCTCGCGCCAGGAGAGCTGGATCGCGTACTCGGTGCCGTCGTCGGCGACGTAACTCTGGTTGACGGCGTGGATCGTACGGTCCGCCTTGTCGGTGTACGTGTACTCCCACACCGCGCCCGCGCGCCCCTGGAAGGTGTTCCGCTCCAGGCGGATGCGCCGGTAGGCGGACTTGTCGGGGTCCTTCTCGGCGAACCGCTCCATCTTCGCGAGGTTCTCGTACGAGGTGTAGTCGGCGTTCGGGATGACGCCGACCTGGAAGTTCTCGGGCCCGGTCGGACCGGCGAAGGTGGACTGCGTGGGGTTGTCGCCGACTTCCCGGCTCCAGCCCTCGGGCGCCGCGAACGAGAACCCCTTCGGGTCGGTGACGCGCTCCGATCCGGCGGGCACGCTGTCGTCGCTCCCTACGGTCTCGTCGCCGTCCGAGCCGTCCGAGCCGTTCGTGCCGTTCGCGTCGTCGGGGGTGTCCGGGCCGTCCGAGGCGTACGGGTCGGACGGGGGCGTGGGCTCGGTGGCTCCGGTGGCGCCGGACGACTGGTCCTGGGCCGGGTCACGCGGGTCCCGCGGGTCCTCGGTGCGGGTGACGGCGGGGCCGTCGTTCTTGCCGCTGCTGTCGGAGGAGTCCTGGTCGTTGTCCTGCCAGACGAGGACACCGGCCGTGGCGCCGCCGCCGACGAGCAGGGCGGCGGACAGCGTGGCCACCCAGACGCCGACGCGGCCGCGGGGCCGCGCCGGGGCGGGCCGTGCCATCAGGACCTCCTGGGTGGGGGCGGCGGGGTCGGGGGCGTACGGTGCGTGCGGGGCCGGGACGGCGTATGCGGGGGGCGCTCCTGGCGTACCGGGCGCCCGGGGGGTGCCGGACGCGCCGGGAGTGCCGGGGCTGTGGGGCGCGCCGGGTGTGCCCGTCGTGCCCGCGGGGAAGCCCTGCGGCGGCGGGGGCAGCGGCGGTCCCGGCGGAACCGGCGGCACGCCGCCGCGCGCCGTGAACAGCGCCACCACGAGCACCGCCCCCGCCACCCACAGCAGGCCGAACAGCAGCAGGTCGGGCAGGCTCACGCCCGCGTCCACCGAGCCGCTCGCGCTGTTGCCGCCGAACCCGCGCTCCTTCGCCGAGGTCTCGACGCTGAAGCCGCCCACCGCCGCGAGCAGCAGGACGAGGCCGAAGGAGAGGCCCGCGGCCAGGATCTGCTCCCCGCGGCGCGGGCAGCGGCGCGCGGCCACCAGGGCGATGGTGAGGGCGCACGCCAGGCCGAGCGCCAACGCGCCCACCATGGCCCACGAGTTCACCAGGTCCGCGAGTTTCGACAGGCCGAGGGCCTCGCGCTCGTAGTCGTCGCCGTAGCGCGATCCGCCGTTCACCTCGGACTCCAGCGGCGCGCCCCAGCCGAGGCCGAGCGCGCTGATGCCGAGGTTCGGCAGTACGAGGAGCAGCGCGAGGTATGGCGAGACCGCGTCGCCGAGGTCCGCGGCCGGTGTGTCGGAGTCGCCGCTGAAGGCGTCGATCTGCGTGACACCGAGGTACGCGGTGACCGAGGCGAGGACGAGCACGACCGTCAGGGCGCGCAGGCACGCACCGGCCGCGCGCGTGAAGGCCTGCGCGCCGGGGCGCGCGGCCAGCCACGGCGCCGAGCCGTCGCGGTGCAGGACGGCGGCGGAGGCCGCGAGGGCGAGCCCGAGGGCGCCGAGGGTCGCCAGGACCGGTCCCGACGACACCTCCGCGTCCTGGACGTCGGGCTGGGCGAAGAGGGCGAGGACGAGGACGCCGAGCGCGGTGACGACCGCGACGCGGACGGCCGCTTCGAGTCCCGCCGTGCTCCCCGGCCCGCTCTGCCCGCGCAGCCGCATGCCGTTCCTGAGCGCGCGGGCCCCGAGCACGAGCGCCCCGATGAACAGCGCCGTCACCGTGAGCGGCACCAGGTCGACGGCGAAGGTGCCGTCGACCACGGAGCCCGAGGAGGAGTCGCCGAAGCCGCCGCGTTCCTCGCTGCGCGAGAGTTCCACCTGGCCGCCGACGGCCTGGAGGACGAAGGCGAGGGCGAGGCGCAGGCGGTCGGTGAACCCGACGAAGTCCTCGCCCTCCTCCTGCCCGTACGTGGGCACGGCGCACGCCACGGCGGTGAGCAGCAGCACCGCCACCGGCCCCAGCGCCGCCCACACCGACCCGGCCCAGTCGCCGCGCAGCGTCCGCCCGAAGAAGGCGCCGAGCGGGGAGGGGCCCGCCGGGGGCGGGGCGTGGACGGGCGGGGGCGGAGGGCCAGGGGCCGCCGGGGTCGCCGGGTACGCCGGGGCGGCCGGGGTGGGCGCGGCTGCCGAGGAGGGCACGGCTGTCTGGGTGGGCATGGCGGCCGTGGCGGCTGTGGCAGGCGGGGCGGCCGGAGCGGGAGGGGCGGCCGGGGAGGGCGGGACCACCAGGGTCGCGGGGTGGCCGGTGTCCTTGGAGGGGCTCTCGGGGGCTTGCTCGGGCGCGTCGGGGGCCTCGGGCGCGGCCTTGGGTGTGCCGGGGGCGTCCTCGGGCGCGCCGGAGGTGGCCGTGGGCTCGGCGGGGGTGTCCTTGGCCGCGCTGGGGGCGTCCTTCGGCGCGGCGGGGGCGTCCTTGGCCGCGGCGGAGGCGTCCTTGGGCGCGGCGGCCGGTGGGTTTTCGGGCGTGCCTGTCGGAGCTTCCTCCGTCGGCTCCGGAAGGCGTTCCCGTCCGCACTTCATGCAGAAGCGGGCCTCGTCCAGGGATGGCGCCCCGCAGTGCGGGCAGTACGACGACATCGGAACGCTCCGTCTTGGAAGGATCATCAGGGAACGGGTCGGTGAGCGCCGACCGTTGTGCCCCGATCACACCACGTGGCCGGGACATATCAACTGACACATCTTCCCTGGCGCGCGGTTCCCGTCAACCGCCCTGTCCGAAACGGGCGTTCAGCTCTGCTTGAAGCCCCGGTGCAGCGCCACCACGCCGCCTGTAAGGTTCCGGTACGCCACCTTCGTCCAGCCCGCGCCGGTGAGGCGCGCGGCCAGCTCGGGCTGGTTGGGCCAGGAGCGGATGGACTCGGCGAGGTACACGTACGCGTCCGGGTTCGAGCACACTGTGCGGGCCACCGGGGGCAGGGCCCGCATCAGGTACTCGACGTAGACCTTCCGGAACGGCTCCCACGTCGGCTCGGAGAACTCGCAGATCACCACGCGGCCGCCGGGCCTCGTCACGCGCAGCATCTCGCGGAGCGCGGCGTCGGTGTCCTGGACGTTGCGCAGGCCGAAGGAGATGGTGACGGCGTCGAAGGTGTCGTCCTTGAACGGCAGCTTCGTGGCGTCCCCGGCCGTGAACGGCATCCACGGGTGCCGCTGCTTGCCGACCCGCAGCATGCCGAGGGAGAAGTCGCACGGCACGACGTACGCGCCTGCCCGCGCGAAGGGCTGTGAGGAGGTGGCGGTCCCGGCGGCGAGGTCGAGGACCTTCTGCGCGGGGCGCGCGTCGACCGCGGCGGCGACCGCCTTGCGCCACTGCCGGGCCTGTCCGAGCGAGATCACGTCGTTCGTGAGGTCGTACCGTTCCGCTACGTCGTCGAACATCGAGGCGACTTCGTGCGGCTGCTTGTCCAGGGATGCGCGGGTCACCCGGCCTATTGTGTCAGGCCGGGCTTCTCCCTCGGGCGGGGCCTCTGCGCCTGCGGCGGGTTGTTCGCCTGCGGCGGGCTGCGCCTTGGCGTCTGCCGTGTTCGCTTTGTCGGCGGGTGCGGGTTGGGGCTGGTTGCTCGCGCAGTTCCCCGCGCCCCTTACGGGGCTGTGCGGCTGGTCTGCCCCGTGCCGTTGTATGTGGTTGCTCGCGCAGTTCCCCGCGCCCCTTGCGGGGCGCTTTTCTGTGGGGCGGTATGGGTGTCAGCGGGTGCGGTAGAGGAGGCGGCCGTTTACCGCTGTGGCCAGGCAAGTTTGGTCTTCTGCCTGGATGGCGAAGTTCGCCGGGGCGGGGGGTGTGAGGTCACCCGTCGGTGGGGCCGTGGTCGTGACCGTGATGCCTGAACGGGTGACCGCCGTGCGGACCGCGGGGCGGGTGAAGGGGCCCGCCAACGCCGTGGTGCCGGTGGCCAGGAGGCGTTGTACGCCACGGCGGGCGCTGGCGCCCCAGCGGGTGTCGGTCATGTCCAGGGCGGCCAGGGCGGCGCCGGTCAGGCGCTCCGTGCCGAGCTCGTCGGCCTCGCGCGGGTCGGGCCAGTACGCGGACTCCAGGAGGGCGACCGCGTCCGGCTCGTACCGGCCGGGGGTCAGGACCCCGTCCCAGTGCCGGACCCGGGCGCGCCCGCCATACGCCGCGGACAGGTCCTCGTACCGGCCGACGGCCGCGATCCGGGCGCCGTCGACGACGACGGCGTCCGCCCCGGCGGGTCCGGGCCGGACCGCGCGTACGTGGTGCAGCGTCAGCAACGGGCTCTCGCCGGGCCTCAGTTGGCGGCGAGGAGCTTCAGCTCCGGGTGGGCCGTGCCGCCCTCGATGGCGGTGGAGGAGATGTGCGAGGCGACCCGCTCGTCGACCGGATCGTTCGCCGGGTCGTCGTGCACCACGAGGTGCTCGTACGTCGTGGCGCGCTGCGCGGGCACGCGGTCGGCCGTGCGGATCATGTCGATCATCTCGCGCAGGTTGGAGCGGTGCTTGGCGCCCGCGGAGGAGACCACGTTCTCCTCCAGCATCACCGAGCCGAGGTCGTCCGCGCCGTAGTGCAGCGTGAGCTGGCCGGCCTCCTTGCCGGTGGTCAGCCAGGAGCCCTGGATGTGCGCGACGTTGTCCAGGAAGATCCGCGCGATGGCGATCATCCGCAGGTACTCGAAGACCGACGCCTGGGTGCGGCCCTTGAGGTGGTTGTTCTCGGGCTGGTACGTGTACGGGATGAAGGCCCGGAAGCCGCCCGTCCGGTCCTGTACGTCGCGGATCATCCGCAGGTGCTCGATGCGCTCGGCATTGGTCTCGCCCGTGCCCATCAGCATGGTGGAGGTGGACTCCACGCCCAGGTTGTGGGCGGTCTCCATGATCTCCAGCCAGCGCTCGCCGGACTCCTTCAGCGGGGCGATGGCCTTGCGGGGGCGCTCCGGCAGCAGCTCCGCGCCGGCGCCCGCGAAGGAGTCCAGGCCGGCGGCGTTGATCCGCTGGATGGCCTCCTCGACGGAGACCTTGGAGATACGGGCCATGTGCTCGACCTCGCTCGCCCCCAGGCTGTGGATGACGAGCTGCGGGAACTCCTTCTTGATGGCCGCGAAGTGCTTCTCGTAGTACTCCACGCCGAAGTCCGGGTGGTGCCCGCCCTGGAACATGATCTGGGTGCCGCCCAGCTCCACGGTCTCCGCGCAGCGGCGCAGGATGTCGTCGAGGTCCCGGGTCCAGCCCTTCTTGGTGTCCTTCGGGGCGGCGTAGAAGGCGCAGAACTTGCACGCCGTCACACAGACGTTCGTGTAGTTGATGTTCCGCTCGATGATGTACGTCGCGATGTGCTCGGTGCCCGCGTAGCGGCGGCGGCGGACGGCGTCCGCGGCCGCGCCGAGCGCGTGCAGCGGGGCGTCGCGGTACAGGTCGAGGGCTTCTTCGGGGGTGATCCGCCCACCCGTGGCGGCACGGTCGAGCACGGACTGGAGGTCGGCCTTCTCGGTCACCGGGGCGTCCCTTTCGTAAGGTTCGTAAGGGTTGACAGATCTTCTTCAGCGTACGCCAGGGTTCTGGGCGGTCCGCCGTGGGGAGCGGGCGGGGCGGCCGGCGAGTGGCTCGGGGGCGCCCAGGGCGGGCCCGGGGCGGGTCCGGGCGCCGGTCAGGCCGCGTGCGCGCCCAGGAGCACTCCGGCCAGCGCCCCCGCCAGCAGGAACGGGCCGAACGCTATCGCCGTCCTGCGGCCCGCCCCGCGCGCGACCACGAGCCAGCCGCCGTACAGCGCCGCGCACACGAAGCCGGCGAACGTGCCGAGCAGCAGCGTGCCCCAGCCGTACCAGCCGAGCGCCGCGCCCAGCGCGAGGGCCAGCTTGACGTCGCCGAAGGCCATGCCGTTCGGGTTGATCAGGAACAGGACGAAGTAGCCGCCGCTCAGCGTGAGCGAGCCCAGGGCCGCCGTCGTCCAGGAGCCGCCGTGCCCGGGCAGCGCGGCCGCCGCGCCGAGCAGCGCGAGGGCGGCCGCCGCGAGCGGCAGGGTCAGGACGTCCGGGAGCCGCATGACCGCGCGGTCCACGCAGGCGAGCACCAGCGCGGGCGGCGCGAGCAGCAGCCACACCGCGAGTTCGGGCCGGGGGCCGGTGGCGGCGGCGAGGGCGGTGGTGATCAGGGCCGTGAGCACGGCGAGGGTGGTGGCGCGGGGAGCCCGGGCCGCCCCGTCCTCCCCCGCGCAGCCGCAGGCGCCACCGCCGCTTCCGCCCAGCCAGCCGGTGAGCTCGTGGTCGCCGCTCGGGCAGTGGGTGCGCCAGGGCTCGCCGGGCGGGACGGAGAGCCGGTACACGGCGCGGGGCAGCAGGGTGCCCGCTGTCGCGCCCCACAGGGCGGCAAGCGCGGTGATCAGCGTGTGCGGCAAGGTCATCGGTCTCCGTTGCGTGTCGGCTGCGCCGGGCGGTTGGGGGCCCACCGCTACCGCGGCGGGTTTTTCTCCCACCCGCCCACCCGTGGCTCCCGGCGGTGCCCGGCCGGCCCCGGCGCGGAGCGCTTTCCCGCCGTTGCCTGCCGGTTTCTCTTGCGGTCGTCGTTGTCCTGGCTCCACGGTCCTTCACTGCTCCGCCGCTGCCGCGGCGGAATCTCTCCCACCCACCCACCCGTCTCTCCCCGGCTTCGCCCGCCCGGCCATCGAAGGCCCGTGTGGGCGGGGCTAGCTCGCCGTGGGGAGGGTGGTGCGCCAGGTGGGGAGGAGTTCGTCGAGCAGGGCCTCCGTGCGTGGGGGGAGGCCGCGGGTGCCGCTGTGGGTGAGGAGGTCCGCGGCCAGGGCGCGGAGCCGGGCGGGGTCCTGCGTCGCGTGTGTGGCGCGCAGCAGCTCGTTCCACAGGCGCTCGTCGTCGGGGGCCGACGCGCGCGCCGCGGTCAGCGCCTCGACGGCCTGCTCCGCCCGCCCCTTCTCCAGGTGGAACTCGCTGAGCGCGAGCCCGATGTCCGCCACCAGCAGCGGCAGTTGGGCGTCGACTATCTCGTGCGTCAGCCAGCCGTAGCGGCCCTGCGGGCGGTCCGCCAGGAGCGGGCCGCGGACCAGGACCAGGGCGTCCGTGAGCATGCGCCCGCGCACCGCGCGGTTCTCCGCGCCGCGCCCCTGCGTCGCCTCGTGGTACAGCGAACGCAGGACGTCCAGGTCGGAGACGACGGACCTGGCGAGCTTGAGCCGCCCGGTCTCGTCGGTGCCCAGCCGCGGTGTGCCGTCCGGGTCGCTGCCCAGCCACTCGCGGACGCGGTCGACGAGCGCGTCCCGTACGTCCTCGGTGACGCCGCGCGGCCACAGCGCGGAGGACAGGACACGCGGGTGCACCCCCTCGCGGTGGAGCAGCAGCAGCGCGAGCGCCTCGTGCATGAGCGCGCTGCGCCCGGCGTCGGGCGTCTCCAGGCCGATGATCTCGTACGAGCCGACCAGGCGGGCGTACACCGCGGGCCGGCCCTGTTCGCTGACGTCGACGAGGAACGGGGGCGCGGACGGGCCGCCGTCGCCGCCACCGCCGTCCTCCGGGTCCACGGCGCCGAACAGCTCGACCACCGCCTGCTGGAGCGCGTCCGGCAGCGACTGCGCGGTCAGCTCCAGGCCGAGGAGCGGGGCCAGCAGCTTGCCCTCGGCGGTGACCTCCATCTCCCAGGCGGCGCCCGGCAGCCGGCCGGAGTCGGTGCCGACGAGGTAGCCGATGCCGAGCCGCCCGGCGTCCGCGGCCAGCTCGGCGAGCTTGAGGGCCTCGGCCGCGTCGGGCTGGGCCGCGAGCAGCACCAGGTGCGGCGCCCAGCGGGTGTGCCGGGCGGGGCCGGTGCGGCCGGTGAGGACCGAGTCGTGTCCGGCGGCGCCGAGCGCCCCGCGCCGCTGGCGCGTCTCGGCCTCCATGGTCTCGATGAGCGCCTCGACGTCGTCGAGGTGCCGCAGCCGGTTCGGTGCCAGGGGCGTGAGGTCGCGGCCGAAGCCGACGAGCGTGATCGTCATGCGGTCCGACCAGCCGTTGGTGGCCAGTTCGGCGGCGACCGACGCGAACACGGCGGCCCGGTCGGCCGGGGCTCCGCTCAGCGAGACGATGCCCGGCACCGCCTCCAGGTTGAGCAGCAGCCGCGAGTCGTCCATCGTGCCGAGGCAGACCAGGCCCGGGTAGGGCGCCGCCGCGTCCACGTCGCCGTACTGCTCGGCGTGGGTGCGCGCGAGCACCCAGAACGTCTCGTCCTGCCCGAGCCGCCAGGGCGCGGGCGGCCGGCCCTCGGCCTGGGCGAGCTGGAGGTGCAGGTCGCCGTTCGTCAGCCAGGCCGCGTACACCGTCGGCAGGGGGCGTGACTCCTCGGTGAGCGCGGCGGCGAGGCCGCGCAGCGAACGGTCGAGCAGCCGCACGCCCTCCGGGTCGGCGCCCACGAGCAGCGCGTCCCGCGCGTCGGCGGCGCTGCCGCTCGGCGTCGGCGGCTCCATGCCGCGGCGCGCGCCCACCGCGCCCATGGCCGACTGCCACAGCGCCTGCCGCCGGCGCCTGCCGAGCGCGCCGAGCAGCCCGGCCGCGAGCAGCGGCGCCCCGATGAGCGCCTCGGGCAGGCCGAAGGAGGAGTCCGCCGCGTCACCCGTCCCGTCACGCGTGCCGTCATGCGCCCCGTCACGCGTACCGTCGCGCTTCCCGTCATGCGTCCCGTCCACCTCGCGCGCGGGCGCGCCGCCCTTCTCGCCGCCGCGCTCCGCGCCGTCCCGCTCGCCGCCGCGCTCGTCCCCGCGCCCGCCGCCGCCCGGCCGCTGCTCGGGGAGCGTGATGTGCGCCGTGTCCTGGTCGACGGGACCGCGGCCGCCCTGCCGGTCGCCGCTCTCCTGCGCGCCACCGCCCTCGCGCCGGTCCCCGGTCCTCGCGTAGTCGGAGATCTGCTCGCGCACCTCCTTGGACACCTCGGGCGCCTCGTCGGGCATCTCGACGAGTTCGCCGCCGCGGGCGTCGGCGGGCATCTCCATGATCCAGCCTGGCCGGATCAGGCTGGCCTCGGACAGCCGTGAGCCGTCGGGCTGCTCGCGGTCCTTGTTGAGCTGGTAGATCTCCTTGTACCGGCGGCCGTCGCCCAGGTGCCGCTCCGCTATCTCCCACAGGGAGTCGTGGTGGCGGCCCTCGGGGGGCTGGATGCGGTAGAACTTCGTGCCGTCCTCCTTGCCGGTGCCCGCGCTCTCGGCCGCCTGCGCCGCCTGGTCCGCGACGGCGCTCGCCGCGGCCGCCGCGTCCTGCCGCTCCTGCCCGAACAGCCCCGGCGTCCGCTCGGCCGCCGCGGCGGCGGGCTTCTGGTTCCCCTCACCGGCCTGCCCGAACTGCAGCGCCGGCGCGAAGCTCGCGGCCGTGGCGCCGAGGAGCAGCAGCGCGGCGACGAGCTGGCGCGCGAGCACCTGGCTCGGCCCGGCCCCGGGCACCCGGCCCGGCATGCCGACACCGGACAGCGCGGCCTTCACCTCGACGAGCACACAGGCGGTGAACTGGGCCCAGGCGAGCCACACCACCACCGTCAGCACGTTGACGAACGTGCTGACCGTGATCTCCTCCTGGAGCCAGTCCAGGGACGGCGCCCCGTCGGGCAGCGGCCAGCCGACGAAGTACGCGAGCGCCCCGGGCACGCCGACGAGCAGCGCGGCGAGGGCCACGAAGGCGAGGAACGCCTTGACGAAGTCCCCGGCCGAGCGCCGCCGCGTCGGCAACGGCTGCGGCGTCCGGTTCCGCGGCACCGCCGGGGTGCCCGACGGGCCGTTCGGGGAGCGGGTGTTGCGTCGCGCCATGGCGGGTGTCCTGGTCCTGGTCGTGTGGCTTGCGGTCTGCGGTCTGTGGCTTGCGGCTTGTTGCGGGCGGGTGATTGCGATGTTACGGAGGCGGCCGGAGCCCGGTCCGAGGCTGTGGACAAACCCGGGCCTGTGGACAACTCGGTGGTTCGACCGTCTCGTTCGCGCCCCTGCGCGATCTGGCCCGCGCCTCTCCCGCTGCGTTCACACCTGCACCCCGTCCCTCTCGGCCAACACCCCTCCCGACTCGTACACGCCCTCTCACCCCACCTGGTTCTCCGCCACCGCGCGCCCGCGTACCGTCACGTCGCCGCCGAAGACCATCCCGGTGAAGACGAGGCTGTACGTCATGCGCACCTCCACCTCGACCTGCTGGGCGTTGGCCGACACGCAGTGCGTGGCCGCGACGTCGGGGCCGCTCAGGCCCATCTCGCGGGCGAACTTCCGCACCCGGGCGCCGCAGTTCTCGTAGTTGATGGGTGCCTCCTGGCCCTCGTACAGGCCCTCCGTGTCGAGGTCCTGGGCGGCGTAGCGGGCGGCCTGCTCCGCGATGTCCGCGGCGCGTTCGCGCTTGGAGATGGACAGGCCGCCGTCGATCACGAAGGCGGCGAGCGTCAGGAACACGAGCGCGAAGACGATGACGGCGCCCGCGCCCGAGCCCCGGTCGTCCAGGCGCGCGCGGCGGGCCGCGACGAAGCCGCGTACCGCCTGCCGGACTCGTCTCACGCCGACCTCCGGTACGGGTCGAGCGGCGAGCTGAAGCTGGCCTTCAGGGTCGTCGGGACGTCCAGGCCCAGCATCGCCAGGCCCCTGACCTGGCAGCTCACCTCGACGGTGTAGAGGGTGTCGGGAGCGAAGCCCGGGCTCGTCTGCCGGACCTCCACGGGGCCCGAGCAGACGTCCTCCAGGTTCGCCCGCGCCGCCTTGCGGGCCTCGATCATCGCCGTGCCCTGGTCCTTCTGGATGGAGCCCGCGCGGGCCGCGTCCCTGGCCGCGCCGTCGATCGCGCCGCGGCCGTCCACGAGCTGCCCGAAGGCCACCAAAACCAGGATGAACAGGATCATCACGGGCGCGAGGATGACGACCTCGACGGTCGAAAGACCCTGGTCCGCCGCGCCTGCCGTACGCCGCCAGGACCGGACCGCGCCTGCCGTACGCCGCCCGAACCGGCCCGCCCCGGCCCCGAACCGGCCGAACCGGTGGCGCCGCGCCTCCCCGTGTCTCATCCGCCCTCCTCCACGAACCGCTCCACCGGCCCCGCCGACCGCGCGTGCACCGTCAGGTCCAGGCCGGGGAAGACCGACGGCACCTTGGCCGTGATCTCCACGCCGACGGTGTTCCGCTCGGGCTGGATCGTCTTCACGTCCGGGCCGAGCACCAGCTCGGGGCCGAGCTGGCGGATGTACGCGTCCACCACGTCACCCGCCTCGCCGCGCCAGCCGCCCGGGTTCTCGTCGGCCGTGGCACGTGCCTTGCGCGCGCCCGCCTGGGCCGCGGCCTGCGCCACGTGGTCGGCGAAGAAGTACAGCGCGAACTGCACCGTCGCGAAGATCATGAAGAACAGCACCGGGGTGAGCAGCACGAACTCGATCGCGGTCATGCCGGACTCGCCGCGGGCGGAGACGGCCTCCACGCGTCGGCGGACGAACCCCGGCATCCGGTCACGGCTCGGTGCGGCCGCG
The DNA here is from genome assembly GCF_030010595.1 of Streptomyces sp. CC224B. Taxonomy (NCBI): domain Bacteria; kingdom Bacillati; phylum Actinomycetota; class Actinomycetes; order Kitasatosporales; family Streptomycetaceae; genus Streptomyces; species Streptomyces sp. CC224B. The sequence continues at coordinate 43,980 of NZ_JASCXL010000041.1, forward strand.
CCCCGGCCACCGTCACCCCGGCCCCGGTCGCCCCGGCCACCGTCGCTCCGGCCCCGGTCGCCCCGGTTCCCGACTCTCCGGCCCCCGTCGCTCCGCATGCTCGTCAGTGGCCCGACGCTCAGCAGGTCTTGCCCGCGTCGGCGCCCTCGATGCAGTCGCCGACCTTGTCGGCGCCGCCCTTGAGGGCGCTGTTGATGATCGCGGCGACCACGCCGACGATCGCCACGACGACCGCCGAGATGATCACCCACTCGACCGCGGACGCGCCGCGGTCGAGCTCGCCGGAGCGGGCGCGCTGGACCCGGCCCCGCAGGAAGGTCACGAGAAAGTCGATCGCCGGGATGCCGGTGCTGACGTTCCGTCGGTTCATGGTGCGTTGTCCTCTCGAAAAGCAGGATGGTGGGGGGACCCGTGGGGCCCGTGAGGTCGTAGGGAACGGATGAAGCGGACGATGGGACGGGTGGGACACAGGCGCGGTGTGCGGTCGGTACGCGGTCGGTACGCGGTCGGTGCTTGGTGGGTGCGAAGCCGGTACGCGGACGACGCGTGGACGCATGCGCGGACGTGTGCGCCACCGGCGCGCGGAGGGCGGGCGGGGGTCAGACCTGGAACACGCGCATCGCCGCCGGGAAGATGAGGAAGACCAGGAACCCCGCGCACAGCAGGAGCTGGGCCACGAGCATCGACTGCGACTTCTCGCCCGCGCTGCCCTCGATCTCGGCGAGTTCGCGGTGCCGCATCGTCTCGGCGCGCGAGGCGAGCGACTCGCGCACCTTGGCGCCGTCGTCCGCGACGAGCGCCAGGGAGGCGGAGAGGTCCTTCAGCTCCTCGACGCCCAGTTCCTCGCCCAGGGAGCCGAGCGCCTGCCACTGGCTGACGCCGGTGATGCGGGCGTCCGCCAGGGCGTTCCTGATGCGCTGCGTCGCCCAGCCGTCGGAGACCTCCGCCGCCGCCATGAGCGCCTCGGGCAGACCGCGGCCGCCCGCGAGGCTCATGGAGACCAGGTCCAGATAGGCGCCGATGACCCGGCGCAGGTCGCGCCGCTTCTCCTGCGCGTCCCGCCGCGCCTCCAGGTCCGGCAGGAAGAAGAAGAGCACGCCGAACATCAGGGCGAGCCAGACCGGCACGACCGGGCTGCGGCCGAAGCCCATCGTCCAGACGACGGCGAACAGGAACGGGCCGAAGAACACGCCCGCGACCCCGAGCAGCACCTTCGTCGCGAGGAACTTCTCCCAGCTGCGGTCGAGCACCGCCAGGTCGGCCCGCAGGGACCGCTGTTCCCAGCCCTGCTGGAGGTAGAACTCGGCGACGCGGGCGCCCACCCGCGCACGGAGCGCCCCGAAGCGCCCCGAGCCGGTGGTGTCCGGTGCCCGGTGCGCGGACTCGTACGCCGCGCCGCGCGCCCGCATCGCGTCGATCCGGGCGACGGTGGCGACGGCGCTGCGCCTGGTCGGCACCACCGCGCGGACCAGGGCGTAGATGCCGAGGCCGAGCGTGGCGCCGATGAGGATCGGCAGGGTCAGGCTCATCGGCGTACCCCCTCGGAGGACGGGTTCGTATACGGCGGCAGCGGCTGCCCGGGGCGCCCGGCGCCCTCACCGGGCGCCCCCGCACCGGCGCTCGCGCCCGCACCCGCGCCGGTGCCCACGCCCCCGGCCGCGCCGGCGCCCGGACCGGTACCCACGCCCGCGCCCGGACCCAGGCCCGCGCCCCGCGGCCGTACGAACCGCACCCCCGGCTCGTCCCGTACGAGGAAACGGTCCGGCGTCTCGACCGTCGACAGCTTGCGCAGCCACCAGAAGCCGAGGGCGAACAGGCCGCAGACGCAGGCGAGGACGAGCTGGCCGACGGGGGTTCCGTACGGCGACACGAACTCGCGGTTGAAGACGGACAGGCCGAGCACGAAGGCGACCGAGACGGCCACGACGATCTGGACGGAGCGGCGCGTGGAGGCGCGCTGCGCCATCACGCGCTGGCGCATGTCGACCTCCTCTCGCGCCGACTTGGCGAGCGCGCCGAGGACCTGGCGGAGCCCCGGGCCGCGCAGCCGGGCGTTGAGGATCAGCGCCGCGACGATGATGTCGGCGGAGGCGTCGTCGATCTCGTCGGCGAGCGTCTGCAGGGCGTCGGGCAGCGGCGTCCGCGCGCGCAACCGGTCCACCAGCGCGTCCAGGTGCGGCCTGAGCACCGGCGCCGCGGCCCGCGCGGAGGCCGGGATGGCCTGCTCCAGGCCGACCGCGCCCGCGATGGTGTCGCGCAGCGACTCGGTCCAGGCGGCGAGCGCCTCGACCCGTTTCATCTGCGCCCGCTCCTCGGCGGCCCCGCCGAACAGCTTGTCCCAGAAGAAGACGAGGACGCCGGAGGCGATGCCCGCCACCGCCCACCGCGTCAGGAGCAGGACGACGAGGCCGACGCCGATGGCGAGCGAGCCGCGCCGCCCGACGAACCGGACCAGCTCACTCATCCGCTCCCCGGCCGCCCGCTTCTCGTGCTCGGGCTTGGCGGGCAGGCCGCGCAGCGCGACGGCGAACAGGGCGAGCCCGCCGCCGACGGCCACGCCGCAGCCCAGCGCGTAGAGGACGGTCAGCGAGAACAGACCGCCCATGGATCCGAGCGCGTTCATGTGCTCACCCCCACTGTCCGGCGGGCCGGTAGCCGTGGGCGACCAGGTCGTCCAGGCACGCGACCGGGGCGTGCGGGACGACGCGCCCGTCCGGGGTCTGCGCGAAGACCTCGCTGGACAGGACGCGGCCGTCGACGCCGTTGACCTCGCGGACGGAGGTCACCACGCGCTGGAGCCTGCCGCCGGACTGGTAGTCGTTGCGCCGCTGGATGAAGACGACGAAGTTCACCGCGCCCGCGACGAGCATCTGGCTCGCCTCGATCGGCAGCCGCTCGGCGGCCTGGAGCGCGTACGTGGAGATCCTGTTGAAGACCTCGCTGGAGCTGTTGGCGTGGATCGTGGACAGCGAGCCGTCGTTCCCCTGCGACATGGCGTTGAGCATGGTGACGATCTCGTCGCCGAGGACCTCGCCGACGATGACGCGCGAGGGGTTCATGCGCAGCGAGCGCCGCACCAGCTCGGCCATGCCGATGGCGCCCTGCCCCTCGGAGTTGGGCAGCCGCTCCTCGAACGCCACGACGTTCGGGTGCAGGTCGGGGAAGGTGTCGAGGCCCAGCTCCAGGGCGCGTTCGACGGTGATGAGGCGCTCGTGCGGCGGGATCTCGTTGGCGAGGGCGCGCAGCAGCGTCGTCTTCCCGGCGTTGGTGGCACCCGCGATCATGATGTTCTTGCGGGCGCGGACCGCGCAGGCGAGGAAGTGCGCGACCTCGGGCGTGAGGGTGCCGTTGCCGACGAGGTCGGTCAGGAACACCTTGCCCATGCGGGCGCGGCGGATGGACAGGGCCGGGCGCCGGGCCACGTCCATGACGGCCGAGAGCCGCGACCCGTCCGGGAGCCGCAGGTCGAGCTGCGGGTTGGCGGAGTCGAAGGGGCGCGAGGAGAGGCCCGAGTAGGCGCCGAGCACCTGGATGAGCTCGATCAGCTCCTCGTCGGTCTCGGCGACCGGCTCGCCGCGGACCTCGCGGCCGTCGGCGTAGCCGATGAAGACCTGGTCGCAGCCGTTGATGTCGATGTTCTCGACCTCGGGGTCGTCGAGCAGCGGCTGGAGCCGGCCGACGCCGAAGAGCGCGGCGTGCACGGCGGCGGCGTACTGCTCCTCGGTCTCCGCGTCCAGCGGGGTGCGCCCGGCGTTGATCTCCTGGCGGGCGTACTCCTCCAGGATCTGGGCGATGACGGCGCGGGCGTACTGGCGCTCGTCCTCGCTCGTCATCGGTGTGACGCCGGATATCTGGTCCAGGCGCCGCTGCTCGGCGATGCGGTCGCCGGCGTCCTGCCGGAACCGCTTGACCAGCTGGTGGTCGACGGCGCTCATCGTCCGGCCCCCGCGCTCCCGGCGTGGCCCACGGCTCCGGCGGCCGGTCCCGACCAGGCGGCGCCGTAGCTCTGGTACAGGTCGGCCGCCACCTTGCGGGCGGAGCGGATCAGCAGGGACTTGTCGAGCCGACCGCGCTTGCGTCCGGCGAGCTGCGCGGCGCCCGCGGGGTCGTCGGCGAGGGTGCCCACGACGCGGGCGCCGGTCCGCGCGGCCGTGAGCATCTCGTCGACCTGCTGGGCGAGTTTGGCGGAGTGGGCGGGGTCGGCGACGAGCACGACGCCGATGAGCGGGGTCGCGAGGGCGGCGGCGCCGCGCGGCCCGCCGTGGAGCTTCGCCGTCAGGGCGGCGGCGCGGTCGCGGACGCGCGCGAGGGACTCGGGCTCGGTGCGCGCCACCAGCAGCACCAGGGCGGCCTGCGGGAACATCTCGACCACCGCGCTGTCCCCGGCGATCCGGCCGCAGTCGGCGATGACGTCGGCGGGCGCGTGCGGGGAGTCGGCGAGCCGCGCGAAGGCCCGGCCGAGCGTCGGCCAGATCCCGGCGAGCCCGGCGGCCTGCTCGGCGATCCCGAGCCCGACGAGCGCGTCGAGGCCGCCGGACAGCGGCTGGGCGTGGTCCCAGAGCTGGTCCGGTACGAGGCCGCGGCGGGCGGTCGCGGCGATCGACAGCATGCCGGTGTTCGGGTTGAGCGGGCCGCCGTGCGCGGCGGCGCCGCGGTAGACCAGGTCGCCGCCCGCGGGGTCGGTCTCCGCGACGAGCACGCGCCGCGGCCAGACGGCGGCGAGCGCGACGGCGGCGGTGGTGACGCCGGGCGATCCCTTGTCGGCGGCGAGGGCGATGAGGGCCATGGCTGGTGTCCTCGCCCTCTAGTCGCCGGAGCCGGGCACCAGGACGACCGCCACTTCACCGGCCGACGCGGCGCTCGTGAGGGCCGCGGCGTCGTCGGAGTCGACGAGCAGGGTGACGCTCCGGTTGCCCGTGCTGATGGTGGAGTCGTCCTTGGTCACGATCGCGTCGACCCGGGCGTCGGCGACGAGGGGCGTGCTGCCGCCCGCGCCGCCGGAGTCCTTGTCCCGGCCGGAGCCGGAGCCGTTGGCGGCGACGCGGTACGCGGCCACGGTGTCGCCCTGCTTCAGCCCCGCCGGGTACTGGCCCTCCTTCAGGGACAGGCCGACGGACGCCTTGCCGGCGGGCAGACCGGTCCTGGCCGCGAACATCTGGCCGACGACGACGGCGCCGCCGGGGATGGCGCTCTTCGCCTTGAGCTCCTGCAGCGCCTTGAGCTGCTTCCACTTCACGTACTTCACGGAGGTGTCGGAGGCGACCATCACCGGCTCGACCTTGCTGCGGGTGATGCTCTCCCCCGCGGCGATCGAGGCGCCGTCCTTGACCTTCACGACCTCGATACGGTCGCCCGCCCGCAGGACGAGCACCGTGGCGCCCAGCGCGCCCACGAGGATCAGCAGCACCGCCAGCGCGGCCAGCGCCGGTTTGCGCTCGCGAGGAGCCGTGGGAAGTCGCTCACCGGCCACGGGCTGAACCGCCGTGCCGGAACGGTTTCCGCCCGCCCCCGTACGCTCTTGGATCTTCACGCAACCGCTCCCCGTACACCCAAGAAAAAACCGTCATGTGAGACACCTCTGAGGCGTCGCTCCCGGCCTCGGCCGGGGCTCCCTCGGCCCGTCAACCCCAGGCGCTGTGTCAAGCCATCGCACCGTATCAGCAGCACATAAGCCCCTCAAGGTGCGTTACGGATAGCGAACCTCAGGCGTCCCACCCGTCTTCACGCACAGGACGAGGCGCGCGGTTCCAGGCGCTGGAGCCGGATATCACGCACGCCTCGAATGTGCATATGCGAACCAAAACCGCCCACGCGGAACGGCGAGTTCACGCCAACGGGCGGTCGGCCCGCGAACCGTCGGCCCCCCAGGGGACGCAGACGGACGGGGCGGCGGTTCCCGCGGCGGACGCGTGGTGTTGCGCGCGCTTTGCGGGCTTATGCGCGCCCCCTGGGGCGACTTCCCGGCACCCGCCACCCGGAATGGGCGCGGCTCCTTCGCAGAACCCACACAGATGCGGGACGGCGTGCCGGAAGAGGCGCCACCGCACCCCTGCCCTCTTTGCCGGAAGTGCCGCGCTTGTACGTCCAGTTGACGGCGGCCACGCCGGGAGCCGGGCGGAACCCGTGCATCCGTTACGTCATCTCACAGCCCGGTGACGGGCCCCCGGATCCGCTGGGCCCGGGGCCCGGACGCCCGTGCAAGGACCAGCGGCCCAGCGAGAGTTCCACGAGAGAGAAACCCCCCATGAGACTCACCCCCCTTCGCCTCCTTCCCCCCTCCCGTCGCACCGCCCCCTCCCGCCGCGGCCTGCGGGCGGCGGCCGCGGGCCTGGCCGGGGCCGCCGCCCTGGCGGTGGTCGCCACCGGCGCGCCCGCGGCCCAGGCCGTCATCGGCGGCACCGAGGTGCCCAACGACGCGTACCCGTTCATGGTGGCCGTCCTCCAGAAGGGCCCCGGCAGCGTCAAGGACCGCCAGTTCTGCGGCGGCAGCCTGGTCGCGCCGGACACCGTGATGACGGCGGCGCACTGCCTGGTCGACGACGCCCGCGAGCCGCTGAAGCCGAAGCACGTCCAGACGGCCGTCGGCCGCACGGTCCTGTCCCGCGCCGGGCAGGGCCAGATACGCGACGTCGCCCGGGGCGGCATCGTCGTCCACCCGCGCTACCTCAAGGGGCAGGACGCGTACGACGTGGCGTTCATCCAACTGAGCAGGCCGGTGCGGGGCATCAGCCCGGTCAAGCTGCCCACCCAGGGCACCGACGCCCTGCTGCGCCCGGGCCAGAAGGCCACGGTGGCGGGCTGGGGCAACACGGACACCGACCTGGAGCACTTCCCCGACCGGCTGCGCCAGGTGCGCGTGCCGATCCTGTCCCACGACGAGTGCCGGACGAGCTACGGCGAGTACGACTCCAAGGTCAACTTCTGCGCGGGCGTGGAGAACAGGGACTCCTGCCAGGGCGACAGCGGCGGCCCCATCTTCCGTACCGTGCCCGGCCGCGGGGCGCCCCTCCAGATCGGCGTCGTCTCGTACGGCGAGGGCTGCGGCGGCCAGGGCGCGCCCGGCGTCTACGTGTCGGCGAGCTCGGCGAAGCTGTGGAAGACGCTGGGGGACTCGGCCGGGGCGAAGCGGGTGAAGCGGGCACTGGCACGCGGCTGACGCCGGCGGGGCCGGGGCTTGGCGCCCGGCCCGGCAGGCAGGCGTGGCCTGTCATTCGGCGCGCGTCGGCGAACGGCGGGCCCGGCCGCTTCCCGGCACGGGCCCGCTTGTTCCGCCAAGGGCCGGGCACCGCGCGCCAAGGGCCGGGCGCCGCAGACCCAATGCCGGACGCCGAGCACAAGGCACCCGGCCCCGAGGGGCGAAGCCCAAGTCCCAGAGCGAGGTGACGGCCAGGCCGGGTCGCAAGGCGGCGCCGCGGCCCGTCACTCCCCCGTGGCGCCGTCGATCCGCTCCCGGAGCAGGTCCGCGTGGCCGTTGTGCCGGGCGTACTCCTCGATCAGGTGCGTGAGGATGTGCCGCAGGGAGTACGTGGTGCCGTCGTGGGAGCCCGTGACGTCGAGGTCGCGGGCGGCGGCCACCGCTGCGCGCGAGCGCTCGCACTCGGCGCGCCACACGCGGAACGCCTCCTCCACGTCGGCGTCGTCGACGTCCCACTGCGCCGACCCGTCGCCCTGGCGCCCCACCCAGTGGGGCTTGTCCGGCTCCCCGAGCAGGACGCACCGGAACCAGCCACGCTCGACCTCGGCGAGGTGCCGCACGAGCCCCAGCAGGCTCAGCGAGGAGGGCGGCACCGCCCACCGCCGGAGCTGGTTCGGCGTCAGGCCCGCGCACTTGCGCGCGAGCGTCGCGCGCTGGGCGTCGAGGAAGGCGTTGAGCAGCGTGCGCTCGTCCGCCACGCCGGGCGGATCGACCCTGACATCTGTGTGACCGTCATCACTCGGCATCGCCCCATCATGCCGAGGCGCCACCGCCCCCACCAGAGCACGGACACGCACCGGGCCCGGCGCCGTGCGGGCGCGGCCGGAAGTCGTCCGCGCGCCGGTGGGCGCCGCCACCGCGAGGGCCGCCGGGGCGGAGAGGCGTACGGCGTGAATACACCGAGGGAAGCTGCAATTCCGCCCCTTTTCCCCTCATTCAGCCCGGCCGCACCGCAGTTCACTCTGGCGAAACCACGCACCCCGCCGTTAGCGTCATGCCCCTTGACCGCACCCCAGTCTCATTCCGGGAGTCGACCGTGAAGCGCCGTACCGTGCCCGTTGCCGCCGCATTCGCCGCGACCGCGGCTCTTCTCCTGACGGCCTGCGGCGGCGGGAACGACGGGAACACCGCGAACACCGGGAACGACAAGATCGACGGTGCCGAACAGGGCGCCGGAAAGGACGGCAAGGAGCGGAATTCCCCGGCGCCGACCTCCGCACCGGGGGAATCCGCCGACCGCCCCGAGGTGGAGCTGCCCGCCGACGTCAAGAACGTCTTCGAGAGCTGGAAGACCGGTGACCCGCTCAAGGACGCGGCGCTGGCCGACGCGCGGCGGCGTATCGAGGCGACCGACGCGGCCATCACGAGGACGGCGCGGGAATCGGAGGTGATTCCCTTCTACTACAAGGGAGAAGCCCTCACCGGCGCCGCCAGATGGATCTCCCTGTTCACCAAGCAGAACCTGTCCGTCACGGGTACGACGCGCTATTACGCGCCCCGTGTCACCCAGCACGGCAAGACGTCCGTCGGCATTCTCTACTGCGCGGACGAAAGCAAGGCGTACACCAAGAACCGAAAGACCGGAAAGCCCGACAAGACGCCTGTCACCGACAACTCCTACGTCCTCTACAACGCCCGTCTCGACAGGAACAAGCACGGCGTCTGGCAGACCAGCATGCTTAGCTCGGAGAGAGGGAACGCGAAGTGCACGCCATGATCACACGCAGGTCGTGGGCCGCGGCCGGAGCCACCGCCGCCGCCACGCTGCTGCTGATACCCGGCCCCGCGCACGCGGACAAGTCCCCCGGGGCCGGCTCCCAGGGCAGCGTCTCCGCCGGCGGCGGCCGGCAGGGCCAGGAGATCACCTCCGTCATCCGCTACTCGGGCGCGATCGCCGGCGGCAAGGGCGGCAAGGGCGGCGGCGCGATGCAGCCCGTCGGCGACTGGACGCCGCCCGCCTGCTGGTACGAGCCGCGCACGGCCGAGCAGTTCCGCGACCAGGTCGAGCGGAGCTACGAGGAGACCGTGAACACGCCCGGGCAGCACAGCTACGCCAAGCGGGCCGTGGGCATGTTCCGCGACAAGTACAAGGACGGCGAGTACAAGGACTACAACCTGAAGGAGAAGGACAAGGGCGCCTGGTGGGTCGCCGTCCGGGACCCCGACCGGCAGTTCGAGGACGCCGCGCAGGCCTGCGACAAGGAGCCGTTCTGGGTCGAGAACGGCGACCGGCCCCCCGTCGAGAACGCCCTGTCCCCCGAACTCCTCGCCCACCTCGCCTACGCCCGCTTGAGGCTGCCCGACACCGAGGTCTCGCTGGCCCCCGAGGGCACCACCAAGGTGAACCTGCCGACCTGGGCGTGGCTGGACAAGGCCCGGTTCAAGCCCCTGTCGGCCACCGCCTCGGTCGACCTGCCCGGCCTGAACCTGTCGGCCACCACCACGGCGCGCCCCGGCTCCCTCCGGCTCGACCCCGGCACGGAGGACGCGCGGACGCACCCCGCGTCGGGCGCCTGCGCGAAGAACGCCGACGGCTCCGTCGGCGAGCCGTACGCCAAGGGCAAGGGCGACCGGACACCGCCGTGCGGCCTGACCTACCTGCGCTCCTCCGGCGAGGGCACGTACGACCTCAGGGCCACCGTCACCTGGAACGTCTCCTGGGACGGCACGGGCACCGACGGGGACAGGCTCCCGGACGGGGAGTTCGGCGCTGAGCAGCCGGTACGCGTCGAGGAGATCCAGGCCGTCAACCGATGAGTCCGGGGGCGTGGCGTGGCGGATCCCCGCCGGGGGCGGGGTTACGGCCGCTGTGCGACAGGTCCGTCACGACCCCGCAACAGGCTGCCGGGACCTGGCGGGTTGTCCTGTTTTCTTCGGTGGCGGAAACAACTACCCCGCGGCTACCGTCGGCCGCCCGGGGAGGCCTTGTCCCGCAAGGCCCTCAGTACGCCCGTACACGCGTGAGGCGCGGGAGGATCGCGCCGCGGAACCACCAACAAGGAGCATGACCGTGGGCTTCAAGGGGATGGACCCCGTTCAGGCGCCCAAACTGGCGGCCGCCGTCGACGTCATGAGCGGCACGCTCTCCGTCCAGGGCGGACTGATCAGCGGAATCCTCGCGAAATGGGAGGCCAAGGCCGAGGGCGTCTCCGACTTCCCCAAGAAGGCGAGCTGGGCGACGGACGAGGCCAAGGACATCCGGCGCCGGCTCGGCATCAAGGACGACCCCGAGGCGGTGCTCACCTTCGCGAGCCTCGCGGGCGCCCTGGAGACCTGGAAGGAGTTCAAGGAGGGCACCCTCAAGGACATCAAGACGCCGCTGAAGATCCTGACGATCCCCACGGCCATCGAGGCGTCCATCCACCTCTACAACCGCTGGGCCCAGGGGCAGAACGTGGCCGGCGCCCGCGCCGTCTACGAGCTGAACAAGTACTTCGGCGTGGAGGCGGACCGCCTCAAGGCCAAGCGCGGCGAGCTGCTGCGGGAGCTGCTCAAGGACCAGAAGATCCGCAACTGGTACAAGGAGCCCTGGAAGTGGCAGCAGGCGGTGCGCAGAACCGCCGAGCGGCTCAGGATCCCCGGCGCGTCGAAGCTGTTCCAGAACGCGCCGGGCATGGGCAAGTTCGCCTCCCGCGTGCTGCTGCCGCTGAACATCGTCTCCGGCGTCAAGGAGATGGTCTTCCCGACCCACGACGGCGCCCAGGGCTGGGTGGACCGGGGCATGGGCGGCCTCCAGGCGGCGGGCGCGGGCGCCGTGCTCGGCGGCGCGGGCATGGCCACCGCCCTCGGCGCCTCCGCCACCGTCGCCGCGGCCGTCCCGGTCGTCGGCTGGGTCGCGCTCGGTGTCACCGGCGCCTACTTCCTCGGCAGCTGGGCCTGGGACAAGTGGGGCGACGACATCAAGTCCGGGGCGAAGACGGCCTGGAAGAACACCAAGGAGTGGGCCGGGGACGTCAAGGACAAGGGCAAGGAGATCGTCGACGGCGCCAAGAGCGCGGTCACGAACCTCGTGCCCAACGCCGTCAGGAAATACAAGTTTTGGTAAGCGAGCCACGCGAACATCGGACGCCGAAGATGCAGAACCTCGACATAGACATGGACCTCCAGGAGTTCCGCGGAATCCTGGGCGAAGCCCTCGCGGAGGGCGGCTCGCAGCGCCTGCTGCGGCTCACCGACGAGGAGATAGCCGTCCTCGACCCCGACTCGCTGACCGACTGCGTCGCCCCCACCCCCCGGCTCGGCCGGTTGAGCGAGCAGGAGCGCGCGTGGGCGTACGCCACGGCCCTGCGCTCGCTGGTGTCCCGCGAGGCCGTGGAGATCGGCAACATCGACGAGCTCGACGCCCTGCTGCGCACGGCCGACGCCGACCCCGAGACGGCCGGGCAGCCCTCCGGTGTCGACGTCGACATGCGGATCGCGCCGGAGGTCAGCCTGGCCCTGACCCTGCGGCGCAGCGCCGACCGGGCGCTGGCGGTCGAGCAGCACACGTCCGGGGGCGTCGCCCACACCCTGGTGTACGCGCACTCCGCCGACCTGCTCCTGGTGGAGCGGATCACCGCCGGCGGGCTGCACATGTTCAGCCTGGCGAGCTCCGCCGCCGACGCGGCCGAGGTGGTGCGGCTCTTCGTCGACCCGTTCGAGGTCGCCGACCAGGACGGCCGCCCCCAGCAGCTCACCTCCGAGCAGATCGCCGCGCAGAACGTGGGCCGCCCGCTCAACGAAGCGATCAACGGCGCCCTGGTGGTGGGCCAGCTGGTGGTCCTGGCCGACGCGCCGGGCCCGCTCCTGACGACGTACGCCACCGGCGAGGCGGTGTGGACGGTGTACGTCGAGAAGCCGCAGGCGGCCTCCGGCATCACGGCCCGCGCCGTCGGGACGAACACGCTGCGCAAGATGATCACCCAGTTGATCCTGCCGAGCTGAGGGGCGACCCATGTCACGAGAGAGCGAGTGCCGGGAAGACGTACGCAAACTCAAGCGGTACGCGGACGAGCTGGAGCGCTCGGTGGACAACGTCCAGACGCTCAGCGGCACCGACACCTGGAAAGGCCCCAAGAGCGACCGCTTCCGCAGCGAATTCGGCACCCACAAGAAGCAGATCAAAGACGCACTCGCAAATGCGCGAACTGCGATCGACAACGCGTTGAAGCGGGTGGAGCGCGAGGAGGCCGAAAAGAAGAAGGAAGGGAAGGACAAGTAGGGGTTCCAGCGCCATGACGAAACAGCAGCCGACGCCCGCGTCCACCGCCGCCCGGGCACTTCCCGGCCAGGCCCCCGCCGCGCCGCCGCCCGGCCCGGCCCCGTCCGCGCCGCGCCGGATCACCGGCGCCGTCATCGACGCGCTGCTCGCCCTGGTGTGCGGGGCGGCGGCCGGGGCGGCCGTGGGGATCAAGGTCGTCGACGGCGTGGCGGAGCTGCGCCTCGCCCCCGCCACCGGGGCGGCGGCGCTCGCCGGTGCCGTCGCGTTCTCCCTGGTCAACCACGTCCTGCTGACCGCCGCATGCCGGGCGAGCCTCGGCAAGCTGCTCACCGGGCTGCGCGTGGTCCGCGCGGCCGACGGCGGCTGGCCCGGCCTCGCCCGGCTGACCGGCCGCTGGGTCTTCGGCTTCTACTGGGCGGTGGTCGCCGTCCCGCTGCACGTCGCCTCCGACAGCGACGTACAGCAGCAGGACGCGGTCGGGCTGCGCGTCGTGCGCCGCCCGGCATAACGGCACCTCCGCTTTTTCTCCCGCACGGCCGCCGCACCGCGCCGTGCGGCACTTCCGGTTTTTTTGCTGCGGAATTCCCAACCACCGCAATAAATACGCCACTTCGGGTTTCGGCCTTCAAGGCATTGCGATAGCATCGACCGCGGCGAACGAAAGGTTCGTCTGGCTTTCGACACACGGGGAGGCTCGTCATGTCGCTCAAGGGCGCAGACACCACTCGACTCCGGACTCTTTCCACCACGTTCAAGACCCAGCACGGGAACCTGGACTCCCTGATCCGTGCCATCTCCTCGGGGACGAGCAACAGCGAGGAGTTCTGGAAGGGCCCGCGCGCCAACCGCTTCCGTGACGAGTGGGAGAAGCTGAAGCCGCAGCTCACCAACTTCCTCACCTCGCTGGAGAACGCGCGCAAGGAGACCAGCGACGCGGCCGACGCCAACGACCGCATCAACGACTAGCCGCGGCCGCCCGCAGGCCGGACGGACCGGCCGGTGTCCGGCGGCACCGGTCCGGCGGCACGGTCCGCGCGCACGCACGGCGGAGGGGCCGGGCAGCACTCACGCTGCCCGGCCCCTCCGCCGTGCGGCTCAGGCGCCGCCCGGATCCGGAAGGACGGCCTGCGCGGGCACGGCCTCCCCGCCGCGGACGAACAGTCCGCGGCCGGTCGGCCCGCCCCCGCCGCTGTTCGACGACAGGCGGATGTTGAACATCTCGCCGTCGGCGGAGCCCTGCGGCGAGAGCAGCAGGCCGTTGCGCGACCGGCGCGCGGCCACGACGAAGCCGCGGTACTGCGCGGACAGCGTGTCCACGGCACCCGCCGCGATCAGCGCGAGGCCCCCGTCCATGCCGCGGCGCAGGGCCTCCTCCAGGGCCTCGTCGAGCGGTGTGTCGTAGATCAGCTCGGCGTCGTCGACGACGATGGCGTACGGGCCCTTGGCGGACTCCGTCAGCGCCTCCAGGTCGTCGGAGGAGCTCTCGGCGTCCAGGAGGCCGAGCACCCCCGCCCTGCCCGCGAGGTCCCGCAGCGGCGAGCGGCGCGGCGTCACCAGGACGACCTCGGTGCCCCGCCCCAGCAGCTCGGCGGCCGCGGTGACCAGGGTGCTGGAGCGGCCCGACTTCGGCGGGCCCGAGATGACGAAGCCGGGCCCCGCCTCCTCCAGGTCCAGGCCCAGCCGCTGGAGTTCGTCGCCGCCCACCGCGACGTACGTCCACAGCGGCGAGGGCGCGGTGACCTCCGGCGGGAGCGCCGCGGCCTCGGAGGCCGTGATGCGCGCGGGCAGCACGTCGACGCGGATCGGCTTCTGCCCCGGCCGCGGCCGGCCGGCGCGCTCGGCTGCCGCGCGGGCGATCTCCTGGAGCGCGGCCACCTGCGCCTGGCCGTTGGGGTTCTCGGCGAGCAGCGCGATCTGGCTCTCCTGGACCCCGTCGTCCGTGGCCTTGAGCGCCCGGCCCGGCGGCACCTCCTTGGGCACGTCCTTGGTGGAGATCCCGGCGAACGTGTAGTCCGCGGGGTCGGCCAGGCGCAGCACGAGGCGTTCGGCGAAGGAGCTGGAGATCTCGCCCGTCAGGCCGCTGCGGTCCACGGCCATGACGACCTTGACGCCGACGGCCGCGCCCTCGCGGAAGAGCCGCTTCGCCGACTCGACGAGGCGGCCGTAGTCGTAGTTCTCGAAGGCCACCCGGAACGCGTCCCAGCCGTCGATCAGGACGACCATCCACGGCAGCCTGTCCTCGGGCGCGGCCCCGGCCCGCTGCTCCGCCGCGCTGGACTGGCCCTTCTCCGCGAGCAGCAGCTGCCGCCGGGAGACCTCGGCGAGGAGGCGGCCGAGGAGGCGGTCGACGCGGGCCGTCTGGTCGCGGGTCACCACGGCCCCGCAGTGCGGCAGCCGCGCCAGCGGCAGCAGGGCGTTGGCGCCGCAGTCGATGCCGTAGAGGTGGACGTCGGCGGGGTCGCAGGCCTGCGCGAGCGCGCCCGCGATGGTGCGCAGCGCCGTGGAGCGGCCCGACCGCGGCCCGCCCGCGATCATCAGGTGCTCGCCGTCCGCGAGGTCGAGGGCGAGCGCGGCCCGCGCCTGCTCGGCGGGCAGGTCCGTGAGGCCGTAGGCGACGGGCCGCACCGAGTCGTCCGCCGCGGCGCCCGGCGCCGGGGCGGGCAGCTCGTGCGTCTGGACGTGCGCGGGGATGGGCGGCAGCCAGGGGCTGCGCGGGGTGGCGCAGTGCGCCTGCCGGGCGGCGTCGGCGACGGCGTCCACGAGGACCGCCAGGTCGGTGACCATGGTGCCGTCGTCCCCGTCGTCCTGCGCCGCGCGCGGCGGCGGGTGCCCGTACGCCACCCAGTCCAGCGGCGTGGCGGTGACCTGGGGCGCGGTGCCGGCGCCCGGGCGCCGGCCGCCGATCCGCGCGGACTGCACGCCGACCAGGGACTGGGCACCGGAGCGCACGTAGCAACGGCCCGGCGTGGCCTTGGAGATGGCGGCCGAGTCGGGGGCGTCGATGACGTCCCGCGACTCCTCGCCGTTGGTGACGCGCAGGGCGATGCGCAGGTTCGTGTTGGCGCGGATGTCCGCGCTGACCACGCCCGCGGGGCGCTGGGTGGCCAGCATCAGGTGCACGCCGAGCGAGCGGCCGCGCCGGGCGATGTCCACGAGGCCCGCGATGAAGTCGGGCAACTCCGCGACCAGCGAGGCGAACTCGTCGATGATGAGCACGAGCCGCGGCATGGGCTCCAGGCCGGGGCGGAGCGCGCGGGCGTCGTTGTAGTCCTCGATGTCCTTCGTCTCGGCCGCGAAGAGGATCTCCTCGCGGCGCTTCAGCTCCGCGGCCAGGGAGGCGAGCGCGCGCTCCGTGAGATGGGCGTCGAGGTCGCTGACCATGCCGACGGTGTGCGGCAGGCGCGCGCAGTCCTGGAAGGCGCTGCCGCCCTTGTAGTCGATGAGGACGAAGTTGAGGGCGTCCGGGGTGTTCCCGACGGCGAGCGAGGCGATGATCGTCTGGAGCAGCTCGGACTTGCCGGCGCCGGTCGTGCCCGCGATCAGGGCGTGCGGGCCGTCGCGCCGGATGTCGAGCACGAAGGGCCCGTCCGCGGCGAGGCCGATCGGCACCGCCGTGGTCGCGCCGCCCCGCCGCCAGATCGCGGCGATGTCGCGCCCGGACGGGTCGGGCAGCTCAAGGAGGCTCAGCAGGCGCGCGGCGCTCGGCAGCGCGCTGTCGGCGTCGTCCCGGCTGACGTCGCGCACGGGGGCGAGCGCCCGGGCCACCCGCTCGCACCAGGCCGTGGTGACCTGGTCGGCGAGGACCTCGCCCACGGCCTCGTACCCGTATCCGCGCAGGTGGACGTGGTGCGCGGCCTGCGGTGTCCAGAGGATCGCGGTACGGCACTCCTCCGGCAGCAGGCGCTCGTCCTCGTCGACGCAGAGCGCGAAGATCCCCAGGCCGGGGCCTTCCTGCAGCAGTTGCGGCACGCCGGGCACGCGGCGCAGGAGCCGGGCGCCGTCGAGGACGAGCAGCACGTGCTGGTCGGGGCGGAGCACGTTCAGGCCGCCGTGCTCCTTGGCGGCCGCCTTGCGCCGCTCCAGCTCGGTGAGGAGTTCGGTGACGCGGCGCGAGACGGACTCCGGGTCCGTGCCGAGCAGCGCCACGCAGTTCTGGCCCTGCTGCGGGTCGGTGTGCGGCAGCCACTGGGCCCAGCCCCAGTGCGCGGCGGCGTCCTTGGCCGAGGAGAGCACGACGAGCGACAGGTCGCGCGGGCTGTGCAGCACGGCGGCCTGCGCGGCCAGCCAGCGCGCGGTGGCGGACGCGCGGGCCCGGTCCCCGGCGACGCCGACCACGCCCAGCTCCACGAAGGGCAGCGCGAGCGGCACGTTCGTGACGACCGGGGGCTCGGGCTCCTCGGCGTCGGGAGCGGCCGTGCGGGCGTTGACGAGCTCCAGTTCGGCGCGCAGGTCGCCGAAGCCCACCCGCAGGTGCAGGGCGTCGGGGTCGGTGATCCGCCGCTCCCACAGCCGCCGCCGGGGCCCGGTGGCGAACAGCAGCACCTGCCCCGGGTCCGGGTGGGCCTCGCGGCGCCGGCGCTGGTCGGCCACGCCGAGCCGCTCGACCTCTGCCTCGCAGTCGGCCTTGGCCTGCTTGTACTCCTTCAGCGCGGCCCGGTACTTCTTCTTGCCGTGCCGCCGGTCGCTGATCCACTGGCCGAACATCATCAGGGGCGACAGCAGGCAGAACAGCAGCATGTAGATGGTCTTGGTGACGAAGTACATGCCGAGGCCGAAGAAGAGGGGCAGGACCGCGGCGATGAGCTGGAAGCGCTGCGCCTCCTCCTTCACCGGCGGGGCCGGGACCACCAGGCGCGGCTTCGCTCGCGGCGAGGTCAGCCGGGGCGGGCGGTTGTAGGCGAGGCCGCCCTCGCCCGCGGCGGAGAGGTGGGCGTCGGGCGCGCCGACCTCGGAGAGGCTGAAGAGCGACGCGCCGGACGCCAGCAGCTCCCCCGGCCGCCACGGGCGCGGCCCGGTCACCGGCTCGTCGTCCAGGGCGAGCGCGGCGCCGTCGCCGGGGGCGACCTCGACCCGGCCCTGGATGTCGACGGTGACGCGCGCGGCGAACGGCGCGAGGGAGGGGTCCTCGACGGTGAGCGTGGCGCCGGGCGCCGAGCCGATCGTGCCGGCCCCGGCGGCGAGCCGGGCCACCCGGCCCGCTCCGGGCCCGCCGCTGACCGCCACCTCGTACCGGCCCTGCGGTTCGCCGTCCGCCATGAAGGGTCCGACGGTGTCGTCGGTGGTGAGCCGCACGCCGTCCCTGAGCCGGGCGCCGACGGGCTGGTCCGCGGGCACGAAGGCGCCGTTGACCCAGAGCCCGGCTGCCGCGGGGGCCTGCCCGGCGAACGGGCCGGGCATCGGGACCACCACGCCGGGGGTGGGGCCGGGGCCGCCGCGGCCGTCGAGCCGGTCCACCACGGCGGCCAGTTCCGCCGCGGCGGTGGACTCGTCGACGTCGATCAGCGCTGTCCGCGGCGCAGCTCCTGCCCGGACCACGGTCGCCCGCACTCGCATGGGTACGCGTCCCTCCGTTTCGGCTGCTCGCCGCTAGGCGTTCGGTATGTCCTGGACGGGAACCCCCGGGGCGAACGCCCGCACGGCCGCGGTGAGGCGCTCCCGGTCGAGGGTCCACAGGTTGACACTGCGGCTGGCGAGGAAGACGTCGTGGTCGACGTGGGGAGCGAGCTGCGCCGTCTGCTCGGGGCTCAGGCGCGCGTTCTGGCCGGGCAGCGGCGGGGCGCCCGGCCTGCGGCGCAGGCCGACGTACGACATGGGTCTGCCGCCGATGACGTCGTGCTGCCACAGGACGACCGCCTCGATGTCCTGCCAGGGCACCACGGCCGTCTGCTTGGCGTACTTCGCGGGCGCGCCGCCGAGGGTCACGCCCTGGGCGTCGACGCGGAACGCGACGAGCCGCTTCGTCGCCGCGCCGCTGAGGAGCTGGACCGGGGTCCAGGTGAAGTGGGCCTCGTAGACCGCGGACTGGTGCGAAGGCTGGTCTGCAGACATGGCCGGATCGTAGCCTCCGGGGCCGTGCCCCGTGGCCGGGCCCTAGCGTCCCGTCCGCTTCAGGCGTGCCTGCGGGTTCCCGGCCTTGGCGTCCTCGGAGGTGTACTGCAACTCCGGGCCGACGGGCCGCAGCCGCACCGTGTGGCGTGCCCGGGAGCACTGGCCGCCGTTGGTCTCCGCGCCGGTGCCCGTCGCGACGAGCTCCTTGTCCGTGGCGCTCTTGAAGGTCAGGACGTCGACGCAGGTGTTCCCGATGAGGTCCGTCTGCGTCATGGTGCCGAGGCGCGCGCCGGGCCTGGCGGCCTGGCGGAGGGTGACGTCGAAGGTGCCGATGGGGATCCGGCCCTTCTGGAAGGCGTCACCGCTCCACTCGCCCAGGTACCGGGCGGGCACGGCGCCCTCCTGCGGCGTACCGCCGGTCGCGGCCGGCGGGCGTCCCCCGCCGTCCTCGGCGGAGCCGTCCCCGCCGCCCGGCAGCAGTTCGAGGACGAACACCGCCCCCACCGTGACCGCGGCGAGCGCCCCGGCGACCGCGAGCGCGACGGTGCAACTGACCCTGCGGCCGCGCCCGTCGGCCCGGGCGGGCGCGGCGTCGGCGGCGACGGACAGCGAGAACCTGCCGGGCGCGGTGGGCGCTCCCGCCGCGAGTACGGGGGGCCCGGCGCCGGGCTCGGCCGCGGACGAGGGCTTGTCTCCGTACAAGGGTCCGGGCGCGGGCTCGTCCCCGTCCCCGTCCCCGTATGAGGACCCGCCCGGGCGCGGGGGCCCCGCCGCGTGCGCGGCCCCGGCGGCGTACGGGGACCCGGCGGCGTACGCGGACCCGGCAGACGAGGACTCGCCGTACGGGGACTCGGCGTACGAAGGGTCCGGCGGTCCGAACTCCCCCGCCGCCGTGCCCGGCAGCGGCACGGGCCCCGACGCCGCCGGCGGCTCCGCGCTCCCGGTGTCCAGGTCGAGCAGGCGCACCGCGCCCCGGCCGACCCACTCCACCACGGGGCCCGGGAGCCAGCCCGCCGCCACGAGCGGGGCGGCGCCGGCGGGGGCGAGGCGGCGGGCGAGGTCCGCGGGGGCGGGGCGGGCCCCGGCGTCCTTGGCCAGGCAGGACGCGGCGATGTCCCGCAGGTCGCCGGTCAGCGAGCCCAGTTCGGGTGCCTCGTGGACGACCTTGTAGAGCAGGGCGGCCGAGGAGTCGCCGGGGAAGGGGGGCGTGCCGGTGGCCGCGTACACCAGGACCGCGCCCAGGGAGAAGACGTCGGCGGCGCCCGTGACGCCCTCGCCGAGGATCTGCTCCGGGGCCATGTAGCCGGGCGAGCCGACGGAAACGCCCGTGGAGGTGAGGGACGCCGTGCCGTCGATGGCGCGCGCGATGCCGAAGTCGATCAGGCGGGGGCCGTCCATGGTGAGCAGGACGTTGGAGGGCTTCACGTCGCGGTGGACCAGGCCGAGGCCGTGGACGTGCGCCAGGGCCTCGGCGAGACCCGCGACGAGGACCCGGACCGAGTGCCCGGGCAGCGGGCCGGTGTCGCGGACGGCCTGCGCGAGGGAGGGTCCGGCCGCGTAGCCCGTGGCCACCCAGGGCACAGCCGCCTCCGGGTCGGCGTCCAGGACGGGCGCGGTCCAGTCGCCGCCGACCCGCCGCGCCGCCGCGACCTCGCGCCGGAACCGGGCGCGGAACTCGCCGTCGAGCGCGAAGTGCGGGTGGACGATCTTCACGGCGACCGTACGGCCGCCCGCGCTGCGGCCCACGTAGACCCGGCCCATGCCGCCGGAGCCGAGGCGGCCGAGCAGCCGGTAGGGCCCGATGGCCGTGGGCTCGTCCGGTTCGAGCGGATGCATGACGGAGGCCTCCCCCGGGTGCGCGCTACGCCTGCCCCTGCTCGGTTCAGCCTACGGCGCCGGGGCCGCGGAGCCCGGCGCTGTCTTTGAAAGCCCCGTTCCCGCACGGCGTTCCCGTCCATGGGGTACGGGAATGACCGACGACACCCGGATTTCACTCAGGCGAATTCCTCCGGCACATTCAGCGCCTTCGTCTCCGCGACGGCCGCGGGGCCCGGCCGGGAGCCCGGCCCGCCGCGGCTGTGCCCCCTTTGTCGTCGTACGCCTACGAACTCAGCAGTTCCACGCGTACGTCCGCGGGAAAGCCCGTCGTGGGTCCCACCCGGCGCGCGAACTCCGTGACGCCCTTCAACTGGGCGGGGCCGAAGCGGAAGTCCAGGGTCGTGAAGTACTCCTCCAGGACGCCCGCGTCGAAGGCCTCCCAGCGCGCGGCCTGTTCGGCGACCTTCGTGACCTCCTCCAGGGACAGGTCCCGCGAGGCCAGGAACGCCTGGTGCACCTGGCGCACCACCTCGGGCTCGCGCGCGAGGTAGTCGCGCCGCGCCGCCCACACCGCGAAGACGAACGGCAGGCCCGTCCACTCCTTCCACATCCGCCCGAGGTCGTGGACCTCCAGCCCGAGCCGGGGCGCCTCGATCAGGTTCGCGCGCAGCGCCGCGTCCCCGATGAGCACGGCCGCGTCGGCCTCGCGCATCATCAGGCCGAGGTCGGGCGGGCAGGTGTAGTAGTCCGGTCGTACGCCGACCTTCTCGGCCAGCAGCAGCTGCGCGAGGCGGACGGAGGTGCGCGAGGTGGAGCCGAGCGCGACCCGGGCCCCGTCCAGGCGGTCGAGGGGGACCTGCGAGACGATCACGCACGACATGACGGGGCCGTCGCAGCCCACGGCCAGGTCGGGGAAGGCGACGAGGTCGTCCGCGTTGCGCAGGAACTCGACCAGGGTGACCGGCGCGACGTCGAGTTCGCCGCGCACCACCTGCTCGCTGAGCTTCTCAGGGGTGTCCTTGGTGAGCTCGAAGTCGAGGAGGGTGCCGGTCCGCGCGAGGCCCCAGTAGAGGGGCAGGCAGTTCAGGAACTGGATGTGGCCGACGCGGGGCCGTGCGGTGCGGCGGGAGCTGGGGAGCCGGTCGGCTCCCGCCCCGCCCGAGGTGTCAGCGGGAGAATTGTCCACATCAGTGAGGCTAGCCCTCGTGCGATACGGTGCGGCCGCCGGGGCCCGTCCGGGGTCCCGCGCGCCGCGGCTCGCGCCGTCCCCGCGCCCGTCCCGGCCCGCCCCGCCCGCCGGGTCCGGTTCCGCGCCGGGGCCCCCGTGTCAACCCGCCTCGCGGAAGATCAAACCTCCGGGTGACGTGATCTTGATCCCTATTGCTTCCGGGTGCCTGCGTGCTAAGCTCGCCGCAAGTTGCAGTTTGGTTTCCCTTGCAGTACAGAGCCTGCGGAGCATGTAACCCGCAGGCTCTCGTCGTTTTCAGACTTTTGCAGTTGTTTCAACAATCGCAGGTTCTGGAGCAGGGCAACCCTTTGGCCCAAGGAGGGCTTATGGCTACCGGAACCGTGAAGTGGTTCAACGCCGAAAAGGGCTTTGGTTTCATCGCCCAGGAAGGCGGCGGCCCCGACGTCTTCGTGCACTACTCCGCGATCAACGCCAGCGGTTTCCGTTCGCTCGAGGAGAACCAGGCCGTGACCTTCGACGTCACGCAGGGCCCGAAGGGCCCGCAGGCGGAGAACGTCACCCCCCAGTAAGGGCGGCTTGATCCTCCCGCAAGGGCGGCTTGATCCGGACGGAAAGCAGTACCCAAGGAGCCCCGTGCCAGTTGGCGGTGGGGCTCCTGCCTTTTTCTGGCGTGGGCGCCCTGGGCGGGGTCACCGGCCTTCGGCCTTGTCCTCAATCGCCGGACGGGCTGAATCGTGCGCCGGAAGCGGGTTTTTCAGCCCGTCCGGCGTTTGAGGACGAGGCGCGGAGCGCCGATGGGGGGAGAGGGGCGAAGCCCCAGGCGAAGGGCGGGGGCCCGGGGGCGGCGGCCACCGGTTTCGGGGAGGGGCGGGTCTGGGGCGCCCCCGCGAGGCCTCACACGTGCTGCATGATCAGGACGAAGCTCGTGCCCGGGGCCAGCGCCTCGTAGGCGTGGGGCACGTCGCCCCGGTACGACATGTAGTCGCCGGGGAAGAGCTCCACCGCCCCGCCCCGCGGCCCCGCGAGCAACCGCCCCGCGCTCACCACGAGGTGCTCGATCGTCCCGGGGTTGTGCGGGTCGGACTCCCGCGCCGCCCCGGGCTCCATCGCGCCGTGGTAGATGTCCCGGCGGACCCCGGACGGCCCCGCCGACAGCAGCTTGCCCGCGTACGAGGAGCGCTCCGCGTGCATGACCGGGCCCTCGCCCGCGCGCACCACGGTCACCGCGGGCTCGGACAGCGTCTCGGTGAGCGCGCTGAACGGCACGCCGAGCGCCACCGCGAGCGCCCACACCGTCTCGATGCCCGGGTTCCCGGTGGCCGCCTCCAACTGGGACAGCGTCGACTTGGCGATGCCGGCGCGCTTGGCCAGCTCGGACAGGGAGAGCCCGGCGCGCGTGCGCTCGCGCCGCAGGGCCGCGGCGATCCACTCGCGCGGCGTTCCGGCGGCCGCGCCCGCTCTCTCGGTCGTCATGTCATGCGCTCCCCGGCCCGACGAGGCCATCCACCGGTGACGTTCGATAGAGCGGACCGATCGTTCGCCTTGACGAACGGGGTCCGCTCCACCCATCCTACGACGTATGCGTTCGATACAACGAACGGATGGACCCGCGGAGCGAACACGCGGGGTCGTCCGTCTCTCCGACCTGCCCTCCGGCGTCCTGCGGGACATCGCCCTGCTCTGGGTCGCCGACCTCACCGTCGGCGTCTCCTTCGGCGCGATCGCCGTGGCGAGCGGCCTGCCCCTCTGGGTCCCCGTCGTCATGTCGCTGCTCGTGTACGCGGGCGCCGCCCAGTTCAGCGCGGTCGCCGTGCTCACCGCGGGCGGCGGCCCGGTGGCCGCGGCGGCGACGGGCCTGCTGCTCAACACCCGGACGGCGGCGTTCGGCCTGGCCGTCGGGGACAGCCTGGGCCGGTCCTGGGCCGCACGGCTTGTGGGCGCGCACCTGATCACCGACGAGACGACGGCGTTCGCCCTGGCCCAGCCCGACGCCACCCGCCGCAGGGCCGCGTTCTGGATCACCGGGGCGGGGGAGTTCGTCGCGTGGAACGCGGGAGTCCTCGCCGGGGCGCTGGCCGGCTCGGCCCTCGGGGACACCGCCCGGTTCGGGCTGGACGCCGCGTTCCCGGCGGTGCTCGTCGCCCTGGTCCTGCCCGTCCTGCGGGACGCCGCGCCGAGCACGCGGGGTGCCGCCGCCCTCGGCGCGGTGATCGCCGTGGCCGCGGCGCCGCTGCTGCCCGCCGGGGTGCCGGTGCTGCTCGCGCTGCTCGGCCTGGCCGTCACCGTCCGCCGCCGCGCCGGAGGTGGAGCGTGAACGCCCAGCTCGCCTGCGTCCTCGCCCTCGCCGCGGGCACCTACGCCTTCCGCCTGGTCGGGCCCGCCCTGCACGGGCGCGTCACCGTCCCCGCCCGGGTCCAGGACCTGCTGACCACCGGCGCGACCGTACTGCTCGTGGCGCTGCTCGCGACCGGGGCCCTCACCGAGGGCCACGGCTCCGCCGGCTGGGCGCGCCCGGCCGGGGTGCTCGTCGGCGGCGTCCTCGCCTGGCGGCGGGCGCCGTTCGCGGTGATCGTCCTCGGGGCGGCGGGCGCCACCGCGCTGCTACGCCTCGCCGGGCTGCCCTAGCTCCCCGTACAGCCGCTCCACCACGGCCCCGTACCGCTCCACCACGGCGCGCCTGCGCACCTTCAGGCTCGGCGTGAGCAGGCCCGACTCGACCGTGAAGTCCTCGTCGAGGATCGCGAAGCCGCGGACCCGCGCCGGGCGTGAGACCCGCGCGTTCGCCTCGTCCACCGCCTCCTGGACCAGGGCGCGGACCGCCGGGTCCGCCGCGAGGGGCTCGGTCAGGGCGGCCCCGGACCGCGCCGCCCAGCTTCTGACCTGCTCCGCGTCGAGGGTGAGCAGCGCGACCGGGTAGGGCCGCCGGTCGCCGACCAGGACCGCGCGGGAGACGAACCGCGAGGCCTGGAGGGCGAGTTCGGTCAGGGACGGCGTCAGGTTCTTGCCGCCCGAGGTGATGACGAGGTCCTTCTTGCGGCCGGTGACGGTCAGGTAGCCGTCCTCGTCGAGCGCCCCCAGGTCGCCGGTGTGCAGCCAGCCGTCGGCGTCGAGCGCGTCCCGGGTGGCGGCCGGGTCGCCGTGGTAGCCGGGGAAGACCATCGGGCCGCGCGCCAGGATCTCGCCGTCGTCCGCGATCCGCACCTCGCAGCCCGCGACGGGCCGCCCCACCGTGCCGTACTTCACCGCGCCCGGGTGGTTGAGGCTGATCAGGCCGCCGGACTCCGTCATCCCGTACCCCTCGAAGACCGGGATGCCCGTGGCCCGGACGAAGTCCAGGACGTGCGGGGCGATGGGCGCGCCACCGGTCAGGGCCCAGCGCACCCGGCCCCCGAGCGCCTGCCGGACCGGGCCGAACAGCGTTTGGTCGGCGGCCTCGTACGCCGCCCGCAGGCCGGGCGGCAGCGCCCCGTCGGCCGCGAGCACGCCGAGCCGGACCGCCTCCTCGAACCGCTCGCGCCCGCCCTCCTCGGACTCGGCGAGGGCGAGCACCGTCGCGTACACCTTCTCGAACAGGCGCGGTACGGACGGCAGGTGCGTCGGCCTGGCCTCGGCCAGCTCGGCGACGACGTCCTCGATCCGGCCGCCGAAGTACACGAGCGTGCCGCCCTGGACGAGCGTCGTGCACTGCACGAGCTGCGCGAGGAGGTGGGCCAGCGGCAGGTACAGGTACGTCGCGTCGCCCGGGCCGCCCTCGATGAGCGGCAGGGAGGCGTCCTGCACCGCGCCCAGGTTGCCGTGGGTGAGCACGCAGCCCTTGGGCGGGCCCGTGGTGCCGGAGGTGTAGATGACGGTCGCGGGGTCCTCGGGCGCGCGCCCGCCGGCCCGTGCCAGCAGGTCGTCGTCCCGCACCCCGGCGGCGCCCGCGTACGCGTCCGGGGCCGTCATCACCACCGTCCGCCGCACCCCGGGCAGCTTCCCGCGCAGCCGCTCCACCGCCGCCGCGCGCGCCGCGTCCTCGCACAGCACCACCGAGGCGCCGGAGTCGCCGAGCACCCAGGTCACCTCGTCCTCGCCCGCCGTCGGGTAGACCGGCACGACGACCGCGCCCGCCGCCAGCGCGCCCAGGTGCGCGTACGTCCACTCCGGGCGCGTCTCGGCCAGGACCGCCACCCGGTCGCCGGGCACCACCCCGAGGGCGACGAGCGCCCGGCCGACGGCGCGCGCCCGGTCCCGCAGCTCCCGGTACGACACGTCCCTGTGACCGCCGTCGCGCCGGAACCGCAGCGCGGGCAGCTCCCCGTGCCGGTCCGCCGCCCACTCCGCGAGGACGGACAGCGTACGGGGGCGTCGCGGCTGCGGAGGCGTCATGCCCACGACGCTAGGGACGCGGTCCGGGCGCACGGCATGACGCGGAACGTCACCCCGGCTGACCGGAGCGCTCACCGCCCGCCCTCCCCCGCGCGCCCCGCGGTGAATCGGCCAACCCCGCGCACGCCCCCAACGGGGCCCTTCTGGGGCGGCCGCCCGGCGGTTAACGTCATGGACATGGCCAGGCGGACGATCACCGTGCACCATGTCCGGGCCGTGCTGCGCGGCGCCGAACGCAACGGCGTCGACACCGTGCCGCTGCTCCAGGCCGCGCAGATCCCGCCGCTGCTGCTCGGCGACGACCGCGCCCGCGTCACCGCCCCGCAGTTCGCCCGGCTCTTCCGGGAGCTGTACCGCGCCACCCAGGACGAGTTCCTCGGCCTCGGCTCCGCGCCCAGCAGGCCCGGCACCTTCGCGATGATGTGCCACGCCGCGCTGGGCTGCCGCGACCTGGGCGCGGCCGTGGAGCGCGGCACCACCTTCTACGGCCTCTTCCCCGGCGGGCCCGACCTCGCCCTCACGCGCACCGAGCACATCGCGGTCCTGACCGTGCGCACCGACCTCGACCAGGACTTCTTCCTCGCCGAGTGCCTCGTCATCATCTGGCACCGGCTCTGCAACTGGCTGATCGGCCGCCGCATCCCGCTGCGCTGGGCCGCGTTCTCCCACCCCCCGCCGCCGCACCGGGACGAGTACGAGCTGCTCTTCGGCTGCCCCGTCCGCTTCGGCGCCGACCACACCGGCGCCGGGCTCGCCCCGCACTGGCTGAGCGCGCCGCTCGTCCGCGACGAGGACGCGCTGGCGGCGATGCTGCGCCGCGCCCCCTTCGACCTGCTGTCCCGGCGCGACTACGGCACCACCCTCGCCGAACAGGTCCGGCGCGCCCTCACCACCGCCCTGCGGACCTCCCCGCGGCTGCCCTCGCTCGGCGAGACCGCGGCGCGCTTCGCCCTCAGCCCCGCCACGCTGCGCCGCCGGCTCGCCCTGGAGGCCACCTCGTACCAGGAGCTGAAGGACGCGGTGCGGCGCGACGCGGCGCTCGCCGGGCTCGCCGAGGGCCGCGAGCCGATCGCGGAGCTCGCGGCACGGCTCGGCTTCTCCGAGGACACGGCGTTCCACCGGGCCTTCCGGCGCTGGACGGGGACCACGCCCGGGGCCTACCGGTACGCGTCCCGCGATGGCGCTCCGGGTCAACGAAGCTGAGCGTTCGCGTCAGGTCTCACCCCACTCCCGCGTCATTACGGTCGTCGGCACCTGCACACCTGCACGCTGACCGTCCCGGCCGCACGCGCCGGAACGACGTACGACCCCCGTCACCGAGCAGAGTGGGAACCCCCGTGTCCAGTTGGGAGAGCCGCATGCGCGCACCTACGACCCTCAGACGGCTTGCCGTGACGATCGCCGCGGGCCTGGCGGCCGCGACGCTCGCCGCGGTGCCGGCCCACGCGGACGGCGGCCCCGCCCGGCCGCCGGCCCCGGCCAAGGCGTCCGCCCCCGGCGACCTCGTCGACGTCGAGCCCAGCGCCTTCCACCCGCTGCCCGG
The DNA here is from genome assembly GCF_030010595.1 of Streptomyces sp. CC224B. Lineage (NCBI taxonomy): Bacteria > Bacillati > Actinomycetota > Actinomycetes > Kitasatosporales > Streptomycetaceae > Streptomyces > Streptomyces sp. CC224B. The sequence goes on from NZ_JASCXL010000041.1 coordinate 71,341, forward strand.
CCAGCCCACCGGCACCAGGGCCTGGAAGATCCGCTACCGCTCGACCACGGCGCGGGGCGCGCCGAACACCGTCTCCGGCACGGTCATCGTCCCGCGCGACGGCCACCGGGGCCCGCGCCCGCTGGTCACGTACGCCGTCGGCACGGTGGGGCTCGGCGACCAGTGCGCGCCGAGCGCCGGGTTCCCGCGCGGCACCACCGTGGAGGGCAACCTGATCCAGCAGCTCACCCAGCGCGGCTGGGCCGTCGCCGTCACCGACTACGAGGGCCTCGGCACCCCCGGCGACCACACGTACACCGTCGGCCGCGCGGCGGGCCACGCCGTCCTGGACGCGGCCCGCGCCGCGATCCGGCTGCCGGAGGCGGGCCTCGACGAGGACTCGCCGGTCGGCATCATGGGTTACTCGCAGGGCGGCCAGGCCTCCTCCTGGGCGGCCGAGCTGCACGCCTCGTACGCCCCGGAGCTGAAGGTCAAGGGCACGGCGACCGGCGGCGTGCCCGGCGACCTGATGAAGGTGGCGGACTTCAACGACGGCGCGGCCGGCTCCGGCCTGGTCTTCATGGCGGCGATCGGCCAGGACGCGGCCTTCCCCGAACTGGACCTGGAGTCGTACCTCAACCCGCGCGGCGCGGCCCTCATCGACCGGCTGCGCCACAGCTGCGTGGCGGAGGGCGCGGCCCTCGGTGCCTTCACGCGCATCGAGGACGTCACGGTCGCCAACCCCCTGGAGCGGCCGGAGTGGCGCCGGGTCCTGCGCGACTCCCAGGTCGGCACCCGCGCCCCCGACGCGCCGGTGTACCTCTACCACGCCCTCGCCGACGAGCTGATCCCGTACGGCGTCGGCCGCCAGGTCCGCGCCGACTGGTGCGCGCGGGGCGCGACGGTCGAGTGGCACACCGTCCCGCTCGGCGAGCACGTCACCGGCGTCATCACGCAGTCGCCGCTGGCCGCGCGGTGGCTGGCGGACCGGTTCGCGGGGAAGCCGGTGCGGGGCACCTGCTAGCGGGGCCGGGCCTCGCGGGAGCGGGGCCCTTGCGGGAGCGGGTCCCTTGCCGGAGCGGGTGGCCCAGCAGGGGCGGGGGGAGCCTCGCCCCGGCGCCCGGACGGTGGGCGGTCAGCGCTCGTCCGTCCGGCGGCCGCCGCCCTTCGGCAGCCGCCACAGCGAGAGACCCGCCGTCACCAGGAGCACCGCGCCCACCGCCACCAGCCCCTGCCGCATCCCGCTCACCGAGAACGCCTCGCCGCTCCCGATGAGCGCGCCGAACAGCGCCACCGACAGCGCCCCGCCCGTCTGGCGCAGGGAGTTGAGCAGCCCGGACGCCGTGCCCGCGCGGTGTCCGGGCACCGCGTCCATCAGCAGGGCCGTCAGCGCGGGCACGGCGAGCGCGCCGCCCACGCCGGTCGGTACGAGCAGCACGAGCACCAGCCACAGCGGGGTGTCCGCCGCCAGCGGCAGCAGCGCGAACATCGCCCCGGCCAGGATGACCTGCCCCGTCACGATCACCGGGCGGCGGCCGGCGCGCTCCGCGAACCGGGGCGAGACGAGGTTCGTGGACGTGATGAGCACCGCTAGCGGCACGAACATCAGGCCCGCCGCCACCGCCGACATGCCGCGCAACTGCTGGAGGTACAGGCCGAGCAGGAACACCACGCCGTAGAAGCCCGCGTTCACCGCGAAGCCGACCGCGAGGGAGACGCCGACCTCCCGCCGGCGCAGCAGCGGCAGCGGCACCATCGGCGCGGGGTGGCGCCGCTCGGCGGCGCGGAACGCGACCGCGGCGGCCACCGCGAGCCCGGCCGCGGCGAGCACCGGCGGGCTCGTCAGGCCCGCGTGCCCGCCCTCGATGACGGCGTACGCGAGTGCGCCGAGGCCGAGCACGGCGGTGAGCTGCCCCGGCACGTCCAGGGGCGCCGGGCGGCGCGGCGAGGGCGCGGTGCGGGTGAGCAGGGCCAGGATCAGCGCGCCCAGCGGCAGGTTGAGCAGGAACACCGCGCGCCAGCCGGCCGCCTCGGTCAGCACCCCGCCGAGCACCGGGCCCGCCGCCATCGCGACCGAGCCGCCCACCGTCCACAGCGCGATGGCGCGGGCGCGGCGCCGCGGGTCGTCGTACACCTGCCGGATCAGCGCCAGCGAGGCGGGCATCACGACCGCGGCGGCCGCACCCTGCCCGACCCGGGCCGCGACCAGCGCGCCGATGCCCGGGGCGAGGGCGCAGGCCAGCGAGGCGAGCGTGAAGAGGCCGGTGCCCCAGGCGTACGCGCGCCGCGCCCCGGCCCGGTCGGCGAGCGCCCCCGCGGAGATCATCAGTGCCGCGAACGTCAGCGTGTACGCGTCCACGACCCACTGCAGCCCGGCCATGCCGCCGTGCAGCGAGGCCCGGATGTCCGGCAGGGCGATGTTCACGGCGGACACGTCGACGGTGATGACGGTGAAGCCGAGGAGGGAGGCGAGCAGGGTGGGGCCGGGGCGGGGGGCGGCCTGGCGGGCGGGGGCTTCGGAGCCGGTGGCCGGGGGGTGGAGGGTGGTGGACATGGGGGCCTTTCGGGGGGTGGGGCGGCGCCCCGGCGCGGCGGGGGTGCGGGGGCGGGGCGGGCAAAAAAGGCGGGGGGGGGGCACCCCCCCCCCCGCGCCCAAACCACCCC
>NZ_JASCXL010000042.1:0-72721 GCF_030010595.1 Streptomyces sp. CC224B
CGATCGCTACGGGTACGCCCCGTGGCAGTACGGTCTGGTGTTCGCGGTGCCGTGCGGCGGCGGCCTGGTCGGCTCGCACCTCGCGCACCGGCCGGTGCCTGCGGGGTCTGGCCGGCGGGCGGGGCCGGGGGCTGCTGGGGCTGCTGGGGCTGCGCCTGCGGCTGCTGCTGCGGAGTCGGAGGCGTGGTCATCGGGCTTCCTCGCTGTCGCGCTTGGTCATCTCGGGGGACGCGGGGGCCTGCGGGGCGGCACCGGCGTACGGGTTCGGCTGCGCGCCCGCAGGCGCGCCCGGCGCGCCCTGCGGCATCGCGAACGGCTGACCGCCCTGCTGGGGCGGCGGCGGGGCGTACCAGCCGGGCTGCCCGTGGCCGGGCACCGGCGCCTGCGGCTGCGGCACGGCGCCGGGCGGGAGCTGCTCCTGGAGGCCCGCGCGCTGGTCGACGGTCGAGCGGTAGTCGACGGCGCCCTGCGTCATCCGCATGTACGCCTCCTCCAGCGACGCCTGGTGCGGCGACAGCTCCCAGAGGCGGACGTCGGCGTCGTGCGCGAGGTCGCTGATGCGGGGCAGTGCCAGGCCCATGACACGCAGCGCGCCGTCCGCCTCGGGCAGCACCTGGCCGCCCGCCTCGGTGAGCGCGGCGGTCAGCTTCTCGCGCTGCTGCGGCTCGGTGTCCGGCGTCCGCACCCGGGCGAAGTCCGCGGAGTTCGCCGAGATGAAGTCCCGGACGCTCATGTCGGCGAGGAGCTGCCCGCGCCCGATGACGATGAGGTGCTCGGCGGTCAGCGCCATCTCGCTCATCAGGTGCGAGGAGACGAAGACCGTACGGCCCTCGGCGGCGAGCGACTTCATCAGGTTCCGCACCCAGAGGATGCCCTCGGGGTCGAGGCCGTTGACCGGCTCGTCGAAGAGCAGCACCTGGGGGTCGCCGAGCAGCGCGGCGGCGATGCCGAGGCGCTGGCCCATGCCCAGCGAGAAGCCCTTGGAGCGCTTCTTCGCCACGTCCTGCAGGCCGACGACGCCGAGGACCTCGTCCACGCGCCGCGCCGGGATGCCGGAGAGCTGCGCCAGGCACAGCAGGTGGTTGCGGGCGTGCCGGCCGCCGTGCACCGCCTTGGCGTCGAGCAGGGCGCCGACCTGGCGGGGCGCGTTGGGGAGCTTGCGGTAGGGGTAGCCGCCGATCGTCACCTGGCCGGCCGTGGGCGCGTCGAGGCCCAGGATCATGCGCATGGTCGTCGACTTGCCCGAGCCGTTCGGCCCCAGGAACCCGGTCACGGTGCCGGGCCGCACCTGGAAGGAAAGGTTGTACACGGCTGTCTTGGCGCCGTAGCGCTTCGTCAGGCCGACTGCCTCGATCATTCTCCGCACCCATCGAACCGTTCAGGACGTCGGGGCACACGCCCCCGTAAGGGTTAGGAGGATATCCGCGGGCTGACGGTTCCGCCCAAGGCACTTCTGGCGGGGCGCCCTCCGCGAAGCCTGGCACGGGCGCCCTGGGCGGGGTTTGGCGTGGGCGCCCTCGGCGGAGCCTGGCGCGGGCGCCCTGGGCGGGGTTTGGCGTGGGCGCCCTCGGCGGAGCCTGGCGCGGGCGCCCTGGGCGGCATCACCCCGCCAAGCTCTGGCGGCCCGCTCCTCCCTGGCGCCTGGCTCCTTCCTGGCGGCCTGGCTCCTCCCTCCCTCCCACCCGCCCGCCCGTGCTGCCCCGGCGCCCCGCGCTGGCGGCTGGCGCCCCACGCCTCGCCCCTGCCGCGGCGGCCCACTTTCCCACCCACCCACCCGTGCTGCCACGGCGGCACACGGGAGCCTCGGCCGGCGGTGCAGGGTCCGTGCACGGGACGGGCAGTCGGGCCTTCCAGCCCGTCCGGCGTTTGAGGACGAGCGCGGAGCGCGATGGGGGCGGGTGGGTGGGAGTGCCCCGCGGGAGCGGAGCCGGGGCCGGGCCCGGGGGACCGGTCGAGGCGCCCCGCCAGGTCACGCGTCGCGCCTGCGCAGCAGCACGTACCCCCCCACCAACGCCGCCACCGTCCACGCCACCATGATGGCGAGGCCGCCCCAGGGGCCGTAGGGCGTGTCGTCGTCGAAGGGGGCCTTCACCTGCATGATCCTGCTGCCGGCCTGGTCGGGCAGGAAGCGGCCGATCTTCTCGGTGGCGGAGACGTTGCCGAGGATGCTGGAGATCAGGAAGAAGAACGGCATCAGGATGCCGAGGGACAGCATCGGGCTGCGCAGCATCGCGGCCACGCCCATGGAGAACACCGCGATCAGCGTCATGTAGAGCCCGCCGCCGATGACCGCGCGCAGCACCCCCGGGTCGCCGAGCTGCGCCCGGTGCGAACCGAGCATCGCCTGCCCGGCGAAGAAGGCGGCGAAGCTGGTGACGAGTCCCACCACGAGGGCGAGCGCCGCGGCCACCAGGACTTTGCTGAAGAGAAACGTGCCGCGCCGGGGGACCGCCGCGAGGGAGGTGCGGATCATGCCGGTGCTGTACTCGTTCGACACGACCAGGACACCGAAGACGATCATCGCGAGCTGGCCGAGGGACATGCCGGCGAAGCTGATGAAGGTGGGGTCGAAGGTGAGCTTGTCCTCGCGGCTGAGGTCGTCGTAGTCGTTCTTGGACAGGGCGCTGATCAACATGCCGAGCGCGATCGTGACGACGGCCGCGAGCGACAGCGTCCAGACGGTCGACGCCACCGAGCGGATCTTCGTCCACTCGGACTTCAGGACCTGTGTGGCGGCCATGGCGGCCTCACACTCCCTTCCGGCGCCGCTGCCAGCCCTCGCCCCAGCCGGCGCCGCCCGGCCCCGACGGCGTCCCACCCGGCCCCGGTGGCGTCCCACCCGGCCCCGGTGGCGTCCCGTCCGGCCCCGGCGGCGTCCCGCCCGGCCCCGGCGGGGCCCCGCCCGGACCGGACGGGGCCGTCCGGGGGTCCGTGTGTGCGTGGTACTCCACCGACTCGGCCGTCAGCCGCATGAAGGCCTCCTCCAACGACGCCTGCTGCGGGCTGAGTTCGTGCAGCACGAGCTGGTGGTGCGCCGCCAGCTCCCCGAGCCGCTCGGCGCTCGTGCCGTCCGCCTCCAGCGCCCCGTCGCCCGCCTCGGCCACGGTGACACCGGCCTCGTGCAGCACGTCCAGGAGGCGTTCGCGCTGCGGCGAGCGCAGACGTACGTACGACCGGGAGTTCTGGCGGATGAAGTCCGCCATGGACGTGTCGGCGAGCAGGCGGCCCTGGCCGATGACCACGAGGTGGTCGGCGGTCAGCGCCATCTCGCTCATCAGGTGCGAGGAGACGAAGACCGTGCGGCCCTGCGCGGCGAGGGACTTCATCAGGTTGCGGATCCAGTGGATGCCCTCGGGGTCGAGGCCGTTGACCGGCTCGTCGAACATCAGGATCTCGGGGTCGCCGAGCAGCGCGCCCGCGATGCCGAGCCGCTGGCCCATGCCGAGGGAGAAGCCCTTGGCCTTCTTCTTCGCCACGGCCGTCAGGCCCACGGTGTCCAGGACCTCGTGGACGCGGGCGCGCGGGATGCCGTTGGACTGGGCGAGGCAGAGCAGGTGGTTGAAGGCGCTGCGGCCGCCGTGCACGGCCTTGGCGTCCAGGAGCGCGCCGATGCGCTTCAGCGGGTCCGTGAGCTGCTCGTAGTGCTTGCCGTCGATGCGTACGTCGCCCGCCGTGGGGTGGTCGAGCCCGAGCAGCATCCGCATCGTCGTGGACTTGCCCGCGCCGTTCGGGCCCAGGAAGCCGGTGACCACGCCCGGCCGGACCGTGAAGGTAAGGTGGTCGACGGCCACCTTCTCGCCGTACCGCTTGGTCAGACCCTCGAGTTCGATCACGCCGGCACCTCGGTCATGCGGACACGCACCTCGGTCATGCGGACACGCTAGAACGTGACGAGGCCCCCTGCCACTCGGCTCGCGCCGGTCGGCAGGGGGCCCGTCCCGTTCACCCCGTGCTTGGTCGTTCCGCGTCAGCGGCTCTGCTGTGCCGGAACCCCCCGAGAGATCGGCTCGTCCTCCGAGGGCGTGCCCGCGGCGGCCACGGCGGCACCGGTGAGCGTCGCGAGCATCTCGCGGACGTTCGTGAGCTGGGCGTTGATGGAGTCGCGGCGGTTGGTGAGCGCCGCGAGCTCGCGCTCGGACTCGCTGCGGATGCGGTCCGCCTTGGCGTTCGCGTCCGCGACGATGTCCTCGGCCTGGCGCTGCGCGGTCTCCACCGTCTGGCGGGCCCGGCGCTCGGCGTCCGTACGCAGCTTCTCGGCCTCCAGGCGCAGCTGCTCCGCCCGGTGCTCGATCTCCGCGAGCCGCTTCTCCGCCTTGGCCTGGCGGGAGGCCAGGTCGCGCTCGGACTGGTCGCGCCGCTTGGCCAGGTTGGTCTCGAAGTCGGCGGCGGCCTGGGCCGCCTTGGCGCGGGTCTCCTCGAAGAGGGCGTCCGCCTCCTCGCGCTTGGACTGCGCGTCCTTCTGCGCCTCGGCCCGCAGTGCGTTCGCCTCGCCCTTGGCCTTCTCGACGATGCGGACACCCTCGTCCTCGGCCTTCGCCTTGCGCTCGGCCGCGAACGACTCGGCGTCGTTGCGCACCTGCTGGGCGGCCGACTCGGCGAGCTCGCGGTGCTGCTCGGCCGCGCGCCGGGCCTCCTCGCGCAGGTCCTTCGCCTCCTCCTCGGCGAGGCGGAGGATCTTCTCGACTCGGGCCCCGAGCCCGGCGTACGACGGCTCGGCGTCGGCGACCTGGGCCTGGGCGTTCTGCGTCTCGAGGTGCAGCTCCTCGATGCGCTTTTCCAGAGCAGTGATTCGGGTGAGGGCGGAGTCTCGGTCGGAGACGAGCTTGGAGATACGTTCGTCCACCTGAGCGCGGTCGTACCCACGCCGCACAAGCTCGAAGCCGTAGGGGGAAGTGTCGCTCATGGGGTTCCTGTCGAATGAGACCGGGTGAGGTGATAGAGGGAATCCTAGGGGGCGTTGCGGCGTGTCATCGAGCGTATGCCCGTTTGATCTGGAGAATGACACCCCTTTTGAGTGGTCAACCGCCAGAGTGCTTGCCAGCAACAGTGCCGAAGGTCCCGCTCAAGCACGCAAAAGGTCTCCTGGCTAGCCTTCTGACGACTTGCCACCCGAACGTGTAGCCCCCGCCGTGGCCCCCGCCTTGACGCCCGCGTCCTTGCCACCGCCCTGCGGGGCCTCGAACGATTCCAACGCCTCGAGCACGTCCTGGACACGGGAGATCTCCGCATTGATGTCCTCGCGGCGGCGCATCAGCACCTCCAGCTCGTGCTGGCCCTCGGCGACGACGCGCTCGGCCTCCGCCTGCGCCTCGGCCCTGATCCGCTCGGCCTCGCGCACCAGCTCCGCCTTCTTCTGCTCCGCCTCCTTGAGCAGCCCCTCGGCCTTCTTGACGGCGGCGATCCGCACCTTGCTGGCCTCCGAGTTGGCGTCGGACACCAGCTTCTCGGCCTTCGCCCGGGCCTCCTCGGCCTTCTCCTCGGCCTGCGCCAACTGCTCCTCGGCGGCCTTCACCAGGGCGTCGCAGCGCTCGCCCGCCGTCTTCATCGCCTCGGCCGACTCGCGCCGGGCCCGCTCGTGCAGCTCCTCGATCTCCGTGGTGACCCGGGCGCGCTGCTCCTCCGAGCGCTCCCTTATCGCGGTCGCGTCCCGGCGGGCGCCGATGAGCAGCTCGTCCGCGTCCGTCCGCGCCTTCTCCACCGCCATGTTGCCCTGGACCGTCGCCTCGGCGACGATCCGCTCGGCCTCCTTGCGGGCCGCGCCGACCATGGTGTCGGCCTGCGCCTCGGCGTCCGTGGTCGCCTTGAGCGCCTTCTCCTGGGCGTCCGCGGCCAGCTTCTCGGCCTCCGCCGTCGCCTCCGTGATGAGCTTGTCGACCTGCTCCGCGGCCTCCGTACGCCGCTTGTTGGCGGCCTGCCGCGCCTCGTCCAGGGTGCGCTCGGCCTCCTCGCGGGCCTCGGTGCGCAGCCGCTCGGCCTCGTCCCTGGCCTCCTCCTTGACGCGCTCGGCCTCGGTGCGGATCCGCTCGGCGTGCTGCTGCGCGGAGCCCACCGCCTCGGCCGCGTCCGCGCGCAGGCGCTCCGCGTCGCCGGTCGCGTCCGCGATCAGGCGCTCGGCCTGGGCGACCGACTCGGCGCGCACCCGCTCCGCCTCGGCCGCGGTCTCCGTACGGAGCTGCTCGGCCTCGGCGGCCGCCTCGGCGCGCAGCCGCTCGGCCTCGGCCGTGGACTCGGCGCGCAGCCGCTCCGCCTCGGCGGCCGTCTCGGTGCGGATCCGCTCGGTCTCGGCCGCCGTCTCCGTCGTGAGCCGCTCGGCCTCGCTGCGGGCCTCGCCGATCAGCGTGTCCGCCTGGTTCGCGGCGTCGCTGCGGATGCGGTTGGCGTCCTCGCGGGCGTCGGCACGGGTGCGCGCGGCGTCCTGGTCGGCCTGCGCGATGGTGTCCGAGGCCTCCGTACGCACCCGCTGGGCGTGCTCGGAGGCGTCCGAGCGCATCCGCTCGGCCTCCGCCATGGCCTCGGTGACCGTGCGCTCGGCCAGGGCCTTGGCGGCCTCCGCCGCCTCCGCAGCCTCCCGCCGGGTGCGGCTGGCGTCCTCGCTCGCCCGCTCCCGCTCGGCGTAGGCGTCGGCGCGCACGCGGTCCGCCTCGTCCTGCGCCTCCTGCTTCGTGCGCTCCGCCGCGTGCTCGGCGGCCGAGCGCAGGCCCGTGATCTCCTCCTGGGCCTGCTCGTGCATCCCGGCGACCGAGTCCCGTACGGACTGGGCCTGGGTCTCGGCGGCCGTGACCAGCTCCGTGGCGCGCGCCTCGGCCTCCTCGGTCAGGCGCACCGCCTCGGCCTCGGCCTCCTCCACGCGCTTGCGCGCCGCGGCGAGGAGCTCCTCGCTCTGCTCGCGGGCCCGCTGGCGCTCCTGGTCGGCCTCGGTGCGCGCGGCGCCGAGGGTCTCCTCGGCCTCGCGGCGGCGCCGGGCCGCCTCCTCCTGCGCGGCCGCCAGGGCCTCGGCGGCCTCCGTGGCGACGCGCTCGGCGGCGGCCGCCGCCTCCGCGCGCACCCGGTCCGCGCTGTCCTGGGCCTCCGTCTTCAGGCGCTCCGCCTCGGCGGCCGCCTCCGAGCGCAGCCGCACCGCGACGGCCTCGCCCTCGGCGCGCGACTGCGACGCGTCCGCGGCGGCCTCGTCGCGCAGCCGCTCGGCCTCGGCCTCGGCCTGTGCCTGGAGCGTCCGGATCCGCTCGGCGGACTCCGTGCGCAGCCGCTCCGTCTCCTCGGCCGCCTCGCGCCGCATGCGCTCGGCCTCGGCGCGCGCGTCGCCGAGCGTCTGCTCGGCTGCGGCCAGCTTCTCCTCGGCCTCCGACCGCAGCCGGGCCAGCTCCGCGTCGGCCTCGGCCCTGCGGGCCGCGATGGTGCGCTCGGCCTCCTCGCGCAGCTCGCGCGCGGCCGTCTCCGCCTCGGCCCGGACGGCCTCGGCCTGCTCGTCGACCTCCGTGCGGTGCCGCTCGGCCTCGGCGCGGGTGCGCTCCAGGGTCTCCTCGGCCTGCCGGCGCAGCGACGTGGCGCGCTCCACGGCCTCGGCGCGGACCCGCTCGGCCTCGGCGGCCGCGGCCTCACGCGCCTCGGCGGCGTCCGCCTTGGCCTTGGTGAGCAGCTCCTCGGCGGACCGGGCCGCCTCCTCGATCTGCTGGACGGCCTCGCGCCGCGCCTCGCCGCGGATCTTCTCGCCCTCGGCGACCGCGTCGGCCCGCAACTGCTCGGCCTCGCCGCGCAGCCGCCGCGCCTCCTCCTGGAGCTCGACGGTCTTGGCGCGGTACTCCTTGGTGTCGTCCTTCGCCGCGCCCTTGAGCTGCTCGGCGATGTCGTGCGCCTCGCCGCGCAGCCGGTCCGCCTCGGCCTCGGCCTCGGCGCGGACCCGCTCGGCCTCCTCGGTGGCGGCGCGCGTGGTCGCCTTCGCCTCCTCGGACGCCTTGGTCAGCACGTCCTCGGCGGTCTTGGCGGCCTTCGCGATCTGCGAGGCCGTCTCCTCGGCCGTGATCGACCGGGCCTTCTCCGCGGCCTGGGAGATCAGCTTCTCCGCCTCGGCCGCGGCGTCCGCGAGCTTCTGCTCGGCCTCCGCCTTGGCGGCCTCGGCCTCCTTCGTGGCCTCGCCGACGAGCCGGGCCACCTGCTCCTTGGCCGTCCGCGTGCGCTGCTCCCCGGCGGCCTCGGCGGCGGCGAGCTGCTTGGCCGCGGCCTCCTTGGCCTCGGCGACGACCTTCTCGGCCTCGGCGCGCGCCTCGCGCAGCGCCGCTTCGGCCTCGGCCATCCGCTCCTCGGCGGCGCGGCTGAGCTCCGTGGACCGGCGGCGCGCCTGGTCGGACTCGGCCGCCGTCGTCGAGCGCAGCGTCTCCGCGTGGTCGGCGGCCTCCTGGGCCTGCGTGGAGGCGGCGTTCAGCAGCCGCTCGGCGTCGGTGCGGGCGCGGCGCAGGATCGCCTCGGCCTCGGCGCGGGCGCTCTCGGTGTCGGCGGCGAGCCGCTGCCGGGCCGCCGCGGCGAGCCGCTCGGCCTCGGCGCGGGCGGCGGCCAGGGCCTGGTCGGCCTCGGCGCGGGACTCGTCGAGCAGGCGGCGGGCCTGCGCCTCGCTGCGGGCCCGGAGCTGCTCGGCCCAGGCCACGTTCTCGTTGACGTGCGACTCGACGGTCTGGCGGCGCTCGTTCAGCTCCTGGTCGAGCTGCTGGCGCCGGGAGACGGCCTCGGCGTGCAGCTCGGCCTGGAGGCGCGCCTGCTGCTCGGCGTGCTCCTGGAGGATGCGCTGCGTCTGGGCGCGGGCCTCGCGCAGCTCGCGCTCGGCGTCGGCGCGCAGCTGCTCGGCCTGGATCTGCGCGTTCCGCAGCATCTGCTCGGCCTGGTAGCCGATGTCCGCGCTGTCGTAGGCAGGCCGGGACGCGAGGTTGCGGCGCGCCTCGTGCAGCTTGGCGCGCAACACCTCGACCTGGTAGCCGAGGTCCTCGGCGTGCTGGACCGCCTTCTCCCGATCGGTCTTCAGCCGGTCCATCTCGGCTTCGAACCGCGAGAGGTGGTCGGCCTCAGCCGGTCGTCGGCTGTCCTGGCTCTCGTAGCCCCGCACTGCGCGGTCCCATCCGTCCCCTGGTCGCAAGTCTTCGACGTACGAGCCTCATCCGCCCTGGCGAACGAGGCCCCCGGGGAATGGTGTCAGATCAACAGCGGAGCTTGGGCTGCTGCCCCGACGCTCGTCCCCCGAAACCCGGACCCCGGCAAGCGACCGCCCACGGTGCGGACGGCCGCCCCTCACCCTACCGGCCCCGATAAGGGGAGGTCAGTGCTCGGTCCCCTCGGCGGGCGCGGAGGTCACGAGTTCGGTGAGGACTCCGTGGCAGTCCTTGGGGTGCAGGAAGGTGATGCGCGAGCCCATGGAGCCGACCCGCGGCTGTTCGTACAGGACGCGTACGCCCTTGCCGCGGATGGCCTCCGCGTCGCCGTCCACGTCCGCGGTGCCGAAGGCGATGTGGTGCACGCCCTCGCCGTTCTTGGCCAGCCACTTGCCCACGGCGGAGTCCTCCCGGGTGGGCTCCAGGAGCTGGAGGTACGAGGCCCCGCCGTCGGAGGTCTCGTTGATCTTCAGCATGGCCTCGCGCACGCCCTGTTCCTCGTTGACCTCGGTGTGGAAGACCTCGAAGCCGTAGGTGGCACGGTAGAACTCGACGGTGGCGTCGAGGTCACGACAGGCGATCCCGATGTGGTCGATTCGCGTCAGCATCTCTCAAGTGCAGCGCCTGCGGCCGTGATTACGCAACGTGCGCGCGATCACACTCGCCGCCCGGTGACGCGCGCCGTACCGCTCAGTACATTCGAGTAAACCCTCGTTCACAACTCCTCAGCTCCCCAGCTGGAAGGGGCCGTGCCACATGTCTGGAACGACCGGAACCACCTCAGTGATCGTCGCGGGCGCGCGCACGCCCATGGGGCGCCTGCTCGGCTCGCTCAAGTCCTTCTCCGGCGCGGACCTCGGCGGCTTCGCGATCAAGGCGGCCCTCGACCGGGCGGGGATCGGCGGCGACCAGGTGCAGTACGTGATCATGGGGCAGGTGCTGCAGGCCGGGGCGGGGCAGATCCCGGCGCGCCAGGCTGCGGTCAAGGCGGGCATCCCCATGAGCGTGCCCGCGCTCACGGTCAACAAGGTCTGCCTCTCCGGCCTGGACGCGATCGCGCTGGCCGACCAGCTCATCCGCGCGGGCGAGTTCGACATCGTCGTGGCCGGCGGCCAGGAGTCGATGACCAACGCCCCGCACCTGCTGCCCAAGTCCCGCGAGGGGTACAAGTACGGCGCGGTCGAGATGCTCGACGCGATGGCGTACGACGGGCTCACCGACTCCTTCGAGGGCATCGCCATGGGCGAGTCCACGGAGAAGCACAACGTGCGTCTCGGCATCAGGCGCCCCGAGCAGGACGAGATCGCCGCGCTCTCCCACCAGCGCGCGGCCGCGGCCCAGAAGAACGGCGTGTTCGACGCCGAGATCACCCCCGTCGAGGTCCCGCAGCGCAAGGGCGACCCGGTGCTCGTCTCGAAGGACGAGGGCATCCGCGGCGAGACGACCGTGGAGACGCTCGGCAAGCTGCGCCCGGCGTTCGCCAAGGACGGCACGATCACGGCCGGCACGTCCTCGCAGATCAGCGATGGCGCCGCCGCCGTCGTCGTGATGAGCAAGGCGAAGGCCGAGGAGCTGGGCCTCGCCTGGATCGCGGAGATCGGCGCGCACGGCAACGTGGCGGGCCCGGACAACTCCCTGCAGTCCCAGCCGTCCAACGCCATCCGGCACGCGCTGAAGAAGGACGGCCTCACGGTCGACGACCTCGACCTCATCGAGATCAACGAGGCCTTCGCGGCGGTCGCGGTGCAGTCAATGAAGGACCTCGGGGTGTCCACGGAAAAGGTGAACGTCAACGGCGGCGCCATCGCGCTGGGTCACCCGATCGGGATGTCCGGCGCGCGCCTCGTGCTGCACCTGGCCCTGGAGCTCAAGCGGCGCGGCGGCGGCATCGGCGCGGCGGCGCTGTGCGGCGGCGGGGGCCAGGGCGACGCCCTCATCCTGAAGGTCGCCAAGGCCTGACCCGGCCCGGCGGCGGCCCGCCCGGCGCCGAACCTCCCATTCTCGTATCCCCGCCGAGCACGCAGCACGCAGTACGCAGCACGTACGGAACGGAGCCGCTCATGCAGGACGTCCCCTCCCTGGTGGCGCAGGCCCGCGAGGGCAGGCCGCGGGCCGTGGCCCGGCTGATCTCGCTGGTGGAGGGGGCGTCGCCGCAGCTCCGCGAAGTGATGGCGGCCCTCGCCCCGCTGGCCGGGCACGCCTACGTCGTGGGGCTCACGGGCTCGCCCGGCGTGGGCAAGTCCACGTCCACGTCGGCGCTGGTCAGCGCCTACCGGCGGGCGGGCAAGCGGGTGGGTGTCCTGGCCGTGGACCCGTCCTCCCCCTTCTCCGGCGGCGCGCTGCTCGGCGACCGCGTCCGGATGTCCGAGCACGCGTCCGACCCCGGCGTCTACATCCGCTCCATGGCGACCCGGGGCCACCTGGGCGGGCTCGCCTGGGCCGCGCCGCAGGCCATCCGCGTCCTCGACGCGGCGGGCTGCGACGTGGTCCTGGTGGAGACCGTGGGCGTCGGCCAGTCCGAGGTCGAGATCGCCTCGCAGGCCGACACCTCCGTGGTGCTGCTCGCGCCCGGCATGGGCGACGGCATCCAGGCCGCGAAGGCGGGGATCCTGGAGATCGGCGACGTGTACGTGGTGAACAAGGCCGACCGGGACGGCGCGGACGCCACCGCGCGCGAGCTCAACCACATGCTCGGGCTCGGCGAGTCGCGGGCGCCCGGGGACTGGCGGCCGCCCATCGTCAAGACCGTCGCGTCGCGCGGCGAGGGCACCGACGAGGTCGTCGAGGCGCTGGAGAAGCACCGCGCCTGGATGGAGGAGCGGGGCGTCCTCGCCGAGCGGCGGGCCGCCCGCGCGGCCCGCGAGGTCGAGACGATCGCCGTCACGGCCCTGCGGGAGCGGATCGCGGACCTGCACGGGGACACGCGCCTGAGCGCGCTCGCGGAGCGCATCGTGGCGGGCGAGCTGGACCCGTACGCGGCGGCGGACACCCTGGTGGAGGGCTTGACGACGGCTTAGCCGCCTGACCGGGGCCGGGCGGGCGCAGCCCGGGAGCCGCGGGCGGGTGTGAAAAAAGGGCCCCGCCGCGGAAGCGGCGGGACCCGGTCGAGGCCCGGGGGGCAGGTCAGTCGTCGGCGGGGCCGGAGGCCACCCGGCCCGAGCCGAGGTCCACGTTCCAGTGGCTCTCGGCGCCCTTGCCGGACACCGTCTCCACCTCCCAGACGCCCTTGCCGGACCGGTCGTCGTCCAGGTCGACGGAGGTCACCCGGCCCTTGCCGGCGACGGCCTTCGCCGCCTCGGCGGCGGTGACCGTCGCGCCCTTGAGGGCCGCCCGCGCCTCCGCCGTGTCCTCGGCGTCCCGCTCGGTGTGGGTGCCGAGCACCTTGCCCGTGCCCGGGTCGATCTCCACGCTGTACCAGGTGTCGCCCTTGCCGAGGACGTCGACGTCCCAGACCAGGCCGCCGTCCTCGTCGTCCAGCTCGGCGGAGACGGCGGTGCCCGACGCCGACCTGAGCGCGGCGGCGACGGCGTCCGCGGCGCTCACCTTGGCGGCCTTGGCCGCGGCGGCCTCCCGCGCGTCCTCGTCCCGGTCGTCCCGGTCGTCGCTGTCATGACGGTCGTCGCGGTCGTCGCGGTCGTCCTGCGCGTCCCGCGCGTCGTCACGGCGGTCGTCGTTCACGTCGTCGTTCCGGTCGTCGCGCTCGTCGTCGTGGCGGTCGTCGGTCACGTCGTCGCGCTCGTCGTGGCGGTCGTCGCCCTTGAGCTGGACGCTCGACCTGCCCGCCGCCGACGTCTCACCGTCGCCGCCGAGGGCGAAGGCCGTGGCCGTTCCGCCTCCGACGAGGGTGGCGACGGCGACGGTGGCGATGACGATGTTGCGCTTCATGGTGTTCCTCCCGACTGGCTGGCCCCGATCCGTTCCGGAGCCGTCCGTTTCGACGAGGACCACGCTGCCTGAACGTTCCTGAAGCCCCCCTGAAGAACCCTGAAGAACTCTTCAGGTCCGCTCCGGCATGCTGAGCACATGCGCCCGCACGCCTCTTTCCACCCCCCGGCCGGGGACGCCTCGCGGCACCCCTGCCGCCTGCTGATCGTCGAGGACGAGAAGCGCCTCGCCCTGTCCCTCGCCAAGGGCCTGATGGCCGAGGGCTACGCCGTCGACGTCGTCCACGACGGCGCCGAGGGCCTGCGCCGGGCCACGGAGGGGACGTACGACCTGATCGTCCTGGACATCATGCTCCCGGGCCTGAACGGCTACCGGGTCTGCTCCGCGCTGCGCGCCGCGGGCGACGACGTACCGATCCTCATGCTCACCGCGAAGGACGGCGAGTACGACGAGGCCGAGGGCCTGGACACGGGCGCCGACGACTACCTGACCAAGCCCTTCAGCTACGTGGTCCTGGTGGCCCGCGTGAAGGCGCTGCTGCGCCGCCGCGCCGCGGCCCCCTCGCCGGTGCACCGCGTGGGGGACCTGAAGGTCGACACCGCGGCCCGCCGCGTCGTCCGGGAGGCGGCCGGGCAGGGCGGGGGCGAGATCGTGCTCACCGCCAAGGAGTTCGCGGTCCTGGAGCAGCTGGTGGTGCGCGCGGGCCAGGTGGTCTCCAAGGCGGAGATCCTGGACCACGTCTGGGACTTCGCGTACGAGGGCGACCCGAACATCGTCGAGGTGTACGTGAGCGCGCTGCGCCGCAAGCTGGGCGCCCACCTGATCACGACCGTCCGCGGCGCCGGGTACCGCCTGGAGGCACCGCGATGAACAGGCCCCCCGGCCGCGTCCGCGGGCCCTTCGGCCGCGTGCGCAGGCTCTTCGGCTCGGTGCGCGCCCGCGCTGCCGTGGCGGCGACCGCCGTCGTCGCGCTCGCGCTGGTCGCCGCGGGCGCGGCCGTGCTGCTCTCGCTGCGGTCGAGCCTGGTCGACCAGGCCGACACCCAGGCGGAGTCCGCCGCCCGCGAGGTGGCGTCCCAGCTCGCCGCCAACGTCGCGTACGGCGATCTGGAGCTGCCCGACGGCGACGACAACCCGGTCCGGGTCCTGGACGAGGACGGCCGCGTCGTCGCGCACAGCGACGAGCTGGAGCGGATCTCCGGCCGTCCGCTCGCGGCCGTACGCCCCGGGCCGACGGCCGGAGCCGACGCCTCCGCTCCCGCCCCGCCCGCCTCTGCCTCCGCGTCCCGGCCCGGGGCCGCCGCGCCGGCGCCCGGCAGCCGCGAGCCCGGCGACGACGACACGGACGCCGAGGATCCGAGCGACCCGGACGATCCGGAGGACGCCGCCGAGGACCGCGAGGAGGCGGCCCGGGACGCCGCCGAGGAGCGCAGGGACGCCGCGGAGGAGAAGGCGGAGGCGGCCGGGGAGGACGGTGACCGCCTCGGGCCCGGCGAGATCGACGACGAGACCCACGTCAGCGAGGGCACCGCGACCGTCGACGGCGAGACGCGCGACCACCGCTTCGCCGCCGTCCGGGTGAACACGGAGTCGAAGGGTGAGCTGACCGTCGTGGCGGGCGCGCCGCTGACCGCCGAACAGAACGCCGTCACCACCGCGCTGACCGCGATGCTGATCGGCTTCCCGCTGCTGCTTGCCGTGATCGCGGCCGTGACCTGGCTGGTCACGCGCCGCGCGCTGCGGCCCGTCGACGCGATCCGCGCCGAGATGGCCGCCATCACCGCGTCCGAGGACCTGGCGCGCCGGGTGCCCGAGCCGGACACGCACGACGAGATCGCCCGGCTCGCCCGGACCACGAACGAGACGCTGGCCGCCCTGCAGACGTCCGTGGAGCGGCAGCGCCGCTTCGTCGCCGACGCCTCGCACGAACTGCGCAGCCCCATCGCCTCGCTGCGCACCCAGCTCGAGGTGGGCGCCGCCCACCCCGAGCTGCTCGACGTGGCGGGTGCCGTCGAGGACACCGTGCGGCTTCAGGAACTGGCCGCCGACCTGCTGCTGCTCGCCCGCCTCGACGCGGGGGAGAAGCCCGGCCAGGGACGGGTGGAGCTGGCGGCCCTGGCCCGGGAGGAGCTGTCGCAGCGCCCGTCGGACCGCGTGCCGGTCACGCTGGAGCTGGAGAGCGTCGACGTGGCCGGATCGCGCGGGCAGTTGGCGCGGGTGCTGGGCAATCTGGTGACCAACGCGCAGCGGCACGCCCGCTCCCGGGTCACCGTCACCACGCGTACCGACGGGGACCGGGCGGTCCTCGCGGTGGCCGACGACGGGGACGGTGTGCCGCCGGCGGAGCGGGAGCGGATCTTCGAGCGGTTCGTGCGCCTCGACGACGCGCGCACCCGGGACGAGGGTGGCGCGGGACTCGGCCTCGCCATCGCCCGCGACGTGGCCGCGCGCCACGGCGGCAGCCTCACGGTCGACGAGGCCCCCGGCGGGGGAGCGCTGTTCGTGCTGCGCCTGCCGGTCGCGCGCTGAGGCGGCTCGGGTTCACCGCGGGGCGCCGTCCCGCGGCAGCCGGCTGCGGCGCGGCGGCGTCACGGCTTGCCGCGCAGGCTCCGCAGGTGCTCCGCGATCGGCGTCAGGGCCTTGTGCAGGTCGCTGAGCGCCTCCGGCGAGATCAGGTCGACGAAGTGCTGGCGCACGGAGGCCACGTGGTGCGGGGCCACCCGCTTCATGGTCGCCATGCCCTCGTCGGTGAGGACCGTGAACAGGCCCCGCCGGTCGGACTCGCAGTTCTCACGCCGGACCAGGCCCGCGTTCTCCATGCGCGTGATCTGGTGCGAGAGCCGGCTCTTGGACTGCAGGGTGGCGGCCGCGAGGTCGCTCATGCGCATCCGCAGGTCTTCGGACTCGGAGAGATGTACGAGGATGTCGTAGTCGTTCATGGTGAGGTTGAACGGCTGGAGATCCTTCTCCAGCTGGTACGTCAGCATCCTGTTGACCTCCACGTGGGTACGCCAGGCGCACTGTTCCTCGTCGGTCAGCCACTGCGGGGCCGTCTCGGTCTCCATGGAATCGATTCTACCTAAGAAGTTGAATGGTGAACGAGTGTTGGGGTGTGAGACGGCTCGCACCCCTCGGGTGACCGAGGGGCACAGGCGTTCGCCGTCACACTCCGCAGACTACCGCTCACAGGCCGAAGCGACGCTGGAGGTCTCCTAGTTGTCCGGGAAGGCGCGGTCCGGACGGCTGCTGTCCACGATGGCCAGGTTGACCCCGCCGGCCGGAGGAGCCGGAACCGCCCTGGCCGTCGTCGGAGCCGCGGGCTCCGGGCACCCCGGCCTGCTGGGGCACCGCGCCGGTGGCCACCTCGTCCATCAGCGACTCCGAGGACTGGAGCAGCACCGTGCCCGCGCCGACGAACTCGAACTGGTGCTCCTCGCCCGACGTACCGCCGATCCCGGTCAGTGCGCGCAGGCCGCCGAGCACCCCGGTCATGTACCCGTGGTCGTAGTGGTGGCAGGGGGAGGGGCAGTCCGCCCAGCCGACCAGCGCCTGCGGGTCCACCCGGATCGGCGGCTCCATGAACACCACCGGTCCGCTGGAGACGGCCACGAACTTGCCCGTGCCGATCAGCGTCAGGAAGCCGGGGACGATGGACTGCTTGAGCGAGAGACTTGGCTGAAAAGCGAGGAGGTTGCCCGCGCGGATGGTGAGGTTGCCGTCCTCCAGGTCGTAGGAGTTCGCGTCGAAGGCGCGGTCGGCGAGCAGCATCTTGCCCTCACCCTCGGCCACCACCCAGTCGTTCGCGTGCAGCGGGGAGTGGAAGGACGTGCGCAGGAGGCGGTCGAGGCGGCCGTGGCCGACGCCGTTGAAGTCGATGCGCCCGTAGTAGGCGATCATCTTGCCCTTCTGCAGGAACCACTGGGTGCCGCGGAGCTCCACGCAGAAGGTGTACGCGTTGACGTTGTCGTCGCTCGGCAGGGTCGCCGGGTCGAAGATCACGGGTGTGGTCACAGCTTCTCCTCCGAACCCTGGACGTACACCACGCCGGTGCCGCTGAGCTCCAGTTGGAACGCCTCTCCGGAACCGCGGCCCACCATGTCGCGCCAGCTCAGCGCCGTGGAGAGGCGGTTGCGCACATCGCCCTGGTGCGCCACGTAGGACTGCGGGTCGACGTGCACCGGGCGCTGCGGGGTGATGGGCAGCTCGACGACGCCGCCGTGGGCCATCACGGCGACCGCGCCGTCGCCCTTGAGGGTCGTCGTGAACAGGCCCTGGCCCGAGACCTGGCCGCGCACCATGCCCATCACGCCGCCCTGCGAGCCGAGGAACGCCGTGCCCTGCCGCAGCGTGCCGTCGAAGGCGAGCAGGCGGTCCGCCTCCACGTACAGCGTGTCGCCGGTCAGGGTGATCACGTGGACGTGGTGGCCGCCGTGCCCGAACATCACCGTGCCGTCGCCCTCGACGGTCATCAGCGGGACGGACTCGTCGGCGACACGGCGGCCGATCATGCCCATCAGGCCGCCCTGGCCGCCGGTGAGATTGGGGGTGAAGGAGACGTCGCCCTTGTAGGCGAGCATCGCGCCGCGCTGGCTGAACAGCTTCACGCCGGGGCGCACCGTCGCCTCGATCATCTTCGGAGTGACCTCACGGAACGGCATGTCACACGTCTCCCGCGATCGTGTCCCGCTCGCTGGGCTGGACGTACACCAGGCCCTCGCCCTCGAAGCGGATCTGGAAGGCCTCGCCGCCGCCCTCGCCGAAGAAGTGGCGGAAGGTGACGCCGGACTGGAAGCTCTGCTTGAGGCTGCCCTGGTGCGCCACGTAGGCGCCCGGGTCGACGGTGAGCGGGTGCTGCTTCGTCACGCGCAGGACCACCGCCGGGCCGTCCGAGATGATCGCCGCCTGACCGGTGCCCTCCACGGTCGTGGTGAAGACGCCGTTGCCCTGGCTCGCGCCGCGCAGGCCCGTGAACGTGGTGCCCGTGCGCAGGGTCGCCTCCGTGCACAGGACGTTGCTCGACTCCACGTACAGCTTCTCGCCCTGGAGGTGGACGAGGCTGATCTCCGCGGCGCGGTCGGCGAACCAGCACGTGCCGTGGCCCCGCACCTCCATCACCGTCATCTGTTCGTTGGTCAGCCGGCGCGTGACCATGCCGCGTATGCCCTCGCCGCCCCCTGTCAGCTTCTTGAAGTTCATCGTGCCGTCGTAGGCGACCATCGAGCCGTTCTTCGCCTTGACCGAGTCGCCCGTCATCTCGACGGCGAGCACTCTGCTGTCCTGCACCCGGAACGTAGCCACGACAGCGAAGGTAGCCGGGGCGCGGCGTCCGGCGACAGGGTTTCCGACCCTGATCGCACCCTGGCCGAACCCTGATGCCACAATGAGGGACGCTTGTGCATCCGTTCACAAGATCGACGTCGATCCCCGCCCCTCGAAGGTGACCCGTGGACATCAACACCGCTTCCGCACTCCGCCGCCTCCGCCTCATCTCCGTTCCGGAGGCCGTGTCCTTCCTGCTCCTGATCGTCTGCTCGGTGCTCAAGCGGACCACGGACTTCAACGCCGTGCCGGCGATGGGCATGATCCACGGCGTGCTCTTCATCCTCTACGTGCTGTTCTGGGCCGACGCCTGGAACCGCACCAAGTGGAGCCTGAAGACCGCCGCCCTGTACTTCGTCCTCTCCGTCCTGCCCGCCGGCGGCTTCTTCGCCGACCGCAAGCTCAAGCGGGAGGCCGAGGCCGCGGTCATCGCCTCGCGCGCCCGCCGCGAAGGGGTCGTGAACGCGTGATCGTCGCCTTCTCCGTGACGCCGCTGGGCGTCGGCGAGGACGTGGGGGAGTACGTCGCCGACGCCGTGCGCGTGGTGCGCGAGTCCGGGCTCCCGCACCGCACCGACGCGATGTTCACCTCGGTCGAGGGCGAGTGGGACGAGGTGATGGACGTGGTCAGGCGGGCCGTCGCCGCGGTGGAGGCCCGGGCGCCCCGGGTCTCCCTCGTCCTCAAGGCCGACATCCGGCCCGGGGTGACGGACGGTCTGACGTCCAAGGTGGAGACCGTGGAGCGGCATCTGTCCGCGGGGTGAGTCTCCGCGTCACAGGTGTTTCCAGCCTCCTGCCGGGGTGACCGGCGGGGGGCTTTCGCATGCCCGCGCTCGGGGCCCTGGCGGGGCTCTACGGGCTTCGCGGGCTCTACGGGCTCCGCAGGCTCCGCGGGCTCTACGGGCTCCGCGGGCGACACAGGGCAGTTGAGCGAGTGCTCAACATGCTGGTAGCTTGCGCGCACCGGTGTTTGAGCAGTCGCTCAAACACCGCGCCGAGCTGGGGGGAGTCGTCGTGAGCCTGTACATCGAGGCCCTGATCCGGGCGGACGTCGAGACGGTGTGGGAGCACACCCAGGAGCCAGCCCGGCACCAGCGGTGGGACCTGCGCTTCACGGAGATCGACCACCTGCCCGCCGTCACGGGCGAGCCGCAGAGCTTCCGGTACGCCACGCGCGTGCTGCCCTTCCTCACCGTCTCCGGGACCGGCGTCAGCGCGGGGGAGAAGCGGCGGCCCGACGGCACCCGCACCTCGGCGCTGCGGTTCGCCTCGGCGCACCCCCTGTCGCTGCTCGCCGAGGGCAGCGGCTACTGGCGGTACGTGCCGACCGGCGACGGCGTGCGCTTCCTCACGGGCTACGACTACCGGCCGCGCTGGGGGCACGCCGGCGCGCTCGCCGACCGGTTCCTGTTCCGCCCGCTGATGGGATGGGCCACGGCCTGGTCCTTCGACCGGCTGCGGCTCTGGCTGGAGCGCGGGGTCACGCCCGAGCGGGGGCTCGTGCGGGCCGCCGCCGAAGCCGGGGCGCGCGTGCTGTGCGTGGCCGCCGCGGGGGTGCTCGGCGGGCCCGTGGCCGGGCTCGCCGCGGCGGCGGTCGCGCTCCTGGTGCCGCCGCTGCCCGGGACGCCCGCCGCGCGGCGCTGTCTGCGCACGCCGCCGGCCCGCGCGCGTGCGCCCCGCCTCCTCGACCGCCTGCCCGCCGCCGCGACCGGCGCCGAACCCCAGGAGCAGTCCGCATGACCTCGATCTTCCGCACCGTCCTCGGCGACGGCTTCGAGCGGCTCCACCCGCAGCTCCAGCGGCGGTTCTCCGTCGGGCTCGACAGCGGCGAGGCCTGCGTCGGGCGGGGGGTGATGGACCGGATCTGGCACGGGCGGGGCTTCGTGAAGCCGTTCCTCGCGCTGGGCGGCACCCGCAACATCCTCGTCCCGCGCACGGGCCGGAACATCCCGTTCACCATCGAGAACGTGCCGTACGCCGACACCTTCGGCCGTGAGACGGTGAGCTTCGTGCGCACCTTCCACTTCCCCGGGCGGGCCCGGCGGTTCGACGCCCAGATGGTCCTGGCCCCCGAGGGCGACCGCGTGCTCGACTACCTCGGCACCCACCAGCACCTCGCCAGCGACCTGCACCTCACGGCGCGGCCGGACGGCTCGCTGGTCATCCGCTCCGGCGAACACCGGTTCCGCGAGGGGCCGGTGGACGTCCGCGTACCGGACCTCGTCGGCGGCGAGGCCGAGGTGCGGGAGTCGTACGACGAGGCCGCCGGGTGCTTCCGCGTCCGGGTGCGGGTGGTGAACCGGTACGTGGGGCCGCTGTTCGGGTACGAGGGGTCCTTCCGGGCGGAGTACCGGGACGTGCGGCGGTGCGGTGTGCGGCCGGGGCTGCGGCCGGTGCGCGAGGAGGCGCGCGCGTGAGCGCCGCGACGCGGGAGAAGCTGCTGGAGGGGGCGTTGCGGACGCTCACCGAGCAGGGCATCGCCAAGACGTCCGCGCGCAGTGTCGCGGCGGCGGCCGGGGTGAACCAGGCGCTGGTCTTCTACCACTTCGGGTCGGTGGACGAGCTGCTCTCGGAGGCGTGCCGGTACGGCACCGAGCAGCGGGTCGCCCGCTACCGCGAGCGGCTCGCCGCGGTGTCGACGCTCGGGGAGCTGCTGGAGTTCGGGCGGCTGATGCACGAGGAGGAGCGGGCCGCGGGGGCGGTGGCCGTGCTCGGGCAGCTCCTCGCCGGGGCGCAGACGCAGCCGCGGCTCGCGGCGGCGACGGCCGCGGGGCTCTCGCTGTGGGTGGCGGAGGTGGAGCAGGTCCTGGCGCGGGTGCTCGGCGCGTCGCCGCTGGGCGGGTTCGTGGACGCGGTGGGGCTGGCGCGGGCCGTGGCGGCGTCGTTCGTGGGGATCGAGCTGTACGAGGGGGTGGACGCGGAGGGGGCCCGGCGGGCGCTCGACGCGCTGGAGGAGCTGGGGGTGCTGGTCGCCGCCCTCGACGACCTCGGCCCTGTGGCCCAGCGGGCCCTGCGCCACCGCCTCCGCCGCGCGGCGCGCTGACCGCGCGGGACAGCCGGAGGGCCCGGGCGGTCCCGGGCCCCTGTGCCCTGGCGGGGCGGCACCTCGGCGGAGCCGAGCCCTGGGACGGTTGTCCACAGCGAACGCGGCCGGGCCCCGAGTCACGCCGTCGGAGCCGGGGAGGGTCGGGTGGCTGGGCGGGTGAGCGGGGCAGGCAACCCCGGGCGGGCAAACGTGGCATATACCACCCGGGCAGCCCCGCCCAGTTCGACACGCCGTCGTATGTCCCTTTTCGTGTGGGTATCGGCTCGTTCGATGACCAGAGGAGGGCGCTGTGCGGCCGGAGGGCTACGACTACGACACCCACAGCCGGCTGGCCGGACCGCTGACCGAACCGGAGGACGGTGGCGGCTACCGGGTCCAGTACCGGTCGCTCCTCGCCGGCGAGCCCCACCGAATACGCGCCGTGCTGCTGATGGTGCTCGCCCCCCTCCTGACCGGCGCCCTGCTCGTGTACCTGGTCTGGCCCGCGCACTGGACCGAGCGCGAGGGCGGCGACCGCTGGCTGGTCGGCCTGGACGCCACGATGCTGGTCGCGATCGGGCTGATCGAGGTGTTCATGCTGGTCAACGTGGTGTCCATCGCACACGCGACGATGGTGGCCCGCGACCCCGTGCCCGTCGTGCCCGAGCCGGGCACCCGCGTGGCGTTCCTGACGACGTACGTCCCCGGCAAGGAGCCGCTGGCCATGGTGCGCGCCACCCTCGAAGGCGCGGTCCGCATAGAGCACACCGGGCCGCTGGACGTGTGGCTGCTCGACGAGGGGGACGACGACGAGGCGAAGGCCCTGTGCGCGGAGCTCGGCGTGCGGCACTTCACCCGCAAGGGCGTGCCCGAGTGGAACCGCGAGAAGGGCCCGCACAAGGCCCGCACCAAACACGGCAACTACAACGCCTGGCTCGCCCGGCACGGCGGCGCCTACGACTTCTTCGCCTCCGTCGACACCGACCACGTGCCCCTGCCGAACTTCCTGACCCGGATGATGGGCTACTTCCGCGACCCGGACGTGGCGTTCGTCGTCGGACCGCAGGTGTACGGCAACTACACCTCGCCGGTGACCAAGGCGGCCGAGTCCCAGCAGTTCCTCTTCCACGCGCTGATCCAGCGCGCGGGCAACCGCTACCGCGCGCCGATGTTCGTCGGCACCAACAACGTCGTCCGCATCTCCGCGCTGCGCCAGGTCGGCGGCCTCTACGACTCCATCACCGAGGACATGGCCACCGGCTTCGAACTGCACCGGCACAGGAACCCCGCCACCGGGCGGCACTGGCGCAGCGTCTACACCCCGGACGTGCTCGCCGTCGGCGAGGGGCCCGCCTCCTGGACCGACTTCTTCACGCAGCAGATGCGCTGGTCGCGCGGCACGTACGAGACGGTGTTCCAGCAGTACTGGAAGGCGCCGTTCTCGATGCCCCCCGGACGGCTCTTCTCGTACACGCTGATGCTCGTCTACTACCCGATGACGGCCGTCAACTGGCTCCTCGGCGTGTTGAGCTGCGTGCTGTTCCTGTGGTTCGGGGCGTCGGGCACGCAGGTCGCCGCCTCCGTGTGGCTCATGCTCTACAGCGACGCCGCGGCCCTCCAGATCGGGCTCTACCTGTGGAACCGGCGGCACAACGTCTCGCCGCACGAACCCGAGGGCTCGGGCGGTCTCGCGGGCATGGCCATGTCCGCGCTGTCCGCGCCCGTCTACGCCAAGTCGCTCGGCTCGGCGATCCTGCGCCGCCCCTGCCGCTTCGTCGTCACCCCCAAGGGCGGCGGGACCACCGCCGACCGGCTCCTGACCTTCCGCATCCACCTGTTCTGGACGGCGGTGCTCGGCTGTTCACTCGTCGCCTCGTTCGTCCTCGGCCACACGCACGTGGCGATGCGCACCTGGGCCGTGCTCGCCATGGCCATCTCCCTCGCCCCGGTCGCGGTGTGGAGCGTCACCGCCGTCCAGGAGCGCAGGGGCCGCAGGGCCGCGGCGCGGCAGCGGCCCGCGGAGCACGGGACCGACGGCGAGCCGGAGCCCGCGTTCGCCACCGGCACGACCAGGGGAGGTAACTGACCCATGGCCCCGCGGTTCACCAAGTTCTCCCAGCGCACCAGGAAGATCGCCTTCGGCGCGGGGGCGGGCGCGCTGCTCATCGGCCTCAACGCCCCCGCGGCCATCTCCTTCGCCGAGGAGAAGTACCACGCGTACAAGATCTCCCGGCCCGGCTACAAGAAGAAGTACGGCTCCTGGAAGCAGCTCGACATCCCGAAGGAGTTCCGGACCAACGCCATCCACGCGGCGCTGCTGCACACCGGCAAGGTGCTGATCGTGGCGGGCTCGGGGAACGAGCAGCAGAAATTCGACGCCGGATCCTTCGACACGGTCCTGTGGGACCCGAAGAGGAACACCTTCAAGAAGGTGCCGACCCCGGAGGACTTCTTCTGCGCCGGGCACGCCCAGCTCCCCGACGGACGGCTGCTCGTCGCCGGCGGCACGGCCCGGTACGAGCTGCTCGACGGCGAGGTGGAGCGCGCCGGCGGCGGCATGCGCGTGAAGAACGAGAACCCGGATGAGCCGATCGTCCTGAAGAAGGGCACGAAGTTCCGCTCGCCCTCCGGGGTCGAGTACGTCAGCAAGTTCGACGTGGAGGTCCCGAAGGCCGAGCGCGACTTCGAGATCTCGTACGCGAAGTCCGGCGAGATGAAGCCCTGGAAGACGAAGATCCTCGCGAGCGAGGCCCGGGTCTTCGTGGAGGCGGTCCGCAAGGGCGAGGAGTCGGTCGCCGAGGAGTCCGCGCAGTACGAGATCCAGGGCCTCAAGGGCAAGGCCGCCGACAACACCTACGGCATCGCCGAGAAGCTCACCCTGGACAAGCAGGACTTCCAGGGCATCAGGGCGGCCTACGAATTCGACCCGGTGGCCGAGCGGTACGTCCCCGTGGAGCCGATGAAGAAGGCCCGCTGGTACCCCACGCTCGTGGGCCTGGAGGACGGCCGGGTGCTCGCGGTGTCCGGGCTCGACGACGTCGGCGTCATCGACCCGGGCGACAACGAGATCTACGACCCGAAGACCAAGAAGTGGACGGAGGGGCCCAAGCGCTACTTCCCGACCTACCCGGCGCTGTTCCTCACCAAGGGCGGCAAGCTCTTCTACCCCGCCTCCAACGCCGGGTACGGCCCCGCCGACCAGGGCCGCGAGCCGGGCCTGTGGGACCTGAAGAGCAACAAGTTCACCAAGGTGCCCGGGCTCGCCGACCTCGACCAGACCGAGACGTCGGCGTCCGTGCTGCTTCCGCCCGCCCAGGACCAGAGGGTGATGATCCTCGGCGGGGGCGGCGTCGGGGAGTCGGACAAGTCCACGCGCCGCACGGCCGTCGTCGACCTCAAGCAGGACAACCCGTCCTTCCGGACCGGGCCGCGGCTGCCCCAGGGCACCCGCTACCTGAACAGCGTGATCATGCCGGACGACACCGTCTTCACCACCAACGGCTCCTCCGACTACCGCGGGCGCAGCGCCAGCAACATCCTCAAGGCGCAGTTCTACGACCCGAAGGCGAACGCGGGCCGGGGCGCCTTCCGCACCGCCGCCGAGCCCACCGTGGGCCGCAACTACCACTCCGAGGCGCTGCTGCTGCCCGACGGCCGCGTCGCCACCTTCGGCTCCGACCCGCTCTTCGACAACGAGCAGAACACCAAGCTCGGCCACTTCGAGCAGCGCATGGAGGTCTACACGCCGCCCGCGCTGCACCGCTCGGGCAAGGACCGGCCCGTCCTCGGCGCCGGACCGCAGGTGCTGCCGGCCGACGGCCGCGCGACCTTCCGTACCGCGCACCCGGAGAAGATCGCCTCGGCCCGGCTGATGCGCCCGAGCGCCGTCACCCACACCACGGACGTCGAGCAGCGCTCCATCGCCCTCGGCGTGACCAAGGGCCCGGGCTCGGTGACGGTGGACGTACCGCGCGGCGACACGGCGCTGGTGCCGCCCGGCTGGTACATGCTCTTCGTGACGGACACGGACGGGGCCTCCTCGGAGGCCAAGTGGGTGCACGTCACGTAGCCGCGCCGCGCGGCCGAGGCCTCAGGCCGGGACGAACGCCCCGTGCCGCAGCACCGGCACCTGGCTGCTCGCGTCCAGCTCCGTCGCCACCGCCACGTCCTCGGCGAAGCCGCCCGCGGCCAGCTCCCGGCCGGAGGAGCCGCCCGCCACGGCGGCGCCCACGTCGACGGCCGCGGCGAACGCGGCCACGGCCGCGGCGGCCTCCGGGGACAGCCCGGTGCGGCCCTGCGCGCACAGCGCGGCGATCACGGCCCCCGCGCCGAGCAGGTCCTCGACGGCGGGCCGCAGGCTGCCGTCGGGCCACCGCTCACCCGCCGCGAACACCCCGACGGGGCGTTCGACGGTGCTGTGCCCCTGTCCGGCGAGCCACCGCCCGACGGCGGTGCCGTTGCGCAGCGACCCGGCGGCGACGGTCGCCGCGCCCGCCGAGGCCGCGATGGCCGAGCCGTTCGGCGAGGGCAGCACGAGACGGGGCGTGAAGGGCGCGCGGCGCAGCGCGGCCGGGGAGAGGGACCACGGCGAGTCCGCGGTGACGGCCCGGCGGCCCACCGCGAGGTGGGCGTCGACCTGCCGGGCGAAGGCCGTCGCGCTCTCGTCGCGCCACGGGCAGGGGAAGACCCGCGCGCCCGACTCCACGGCGACGGACACCGACGTGGAGAACGACAGGACGTCGACGATCACCAGGCAGGACACCGCCGGGGCGAGCTGCTTCGCCCCGGCCGGGCCCCACTCGAACCGGATGCCGTGGCCCGCTTGCGACAACTCTTCGCGCATGGGCCCCGAGGCTGCCAGTCCCGGGCGCCTTTTGGCCAGGGCGGTCGGCAGGTGGGCTAGGCCTTCGCGTTGCGCACCAGGCCGAGCGCGTAGTCGGGCCACCACTGGCCGGCCGCGGGGCCGCCGCGGCAGGGGCCGTCGGAGTCGCCGGGGCGCTTGATCCACAGGTAGGCGTCGAGCAGCGGGTCGCCCGTCCGGTCGGTGGGCGGGGTGCCGAGGCCGCGGCCCGGCGGGTTGCACCAGGCGTCCTCGCGGTCGCCCGCGAGCGGGCCGCGGCCGTTGCGGCTGGTGTCCATGACGAAGTGCTTGCCGCCGACGGTGGCGGAGAGCTCCCGGCCGTACCGCTTGGTGGTCTCGTCGCTCTGGAAGTTGGAGACGTTGAGCGAGAAGCCGTCGGCCTTCGCGACGCCGGCCCGCTGCAGCGGCTCGGTGAGCTTGCGGGCGTCGGTGATCCAGCCGGGGTTGCCCGCGTCCAGGTAGACCTTCACGCGCGGCTGCCGCTTGAGCCGCTGGATCGCCTCGGAGAGCAGCTGGTAGCGCTCCTCGTGGTACTCGGCCGGGGTGCAGCCGTCCACGATGTGCGGGATCGCGTCCGGCTCCAGGATCACCAGCGCCGGGCTGTCCCCGATGGCCTCGGCGAAGGAGCCGAGCCACTTCCGGTAGTACTCCGCGTCGTGCGCGCCGCCCGCCGAGTGCTGGCCGCAGTCGCGGTGCGGGATGTTGTACGCCACGAGCACCGCCGTGCGGTCCCCGTCGGCGGCGCCCCGGGTGGCCTCGCGGATGTCCGGGGCCGGGTCGTCGCCCGCCGGCCACACCGCCATCGGCTGCTCGGCGATCCGCTTGAGCGCCTGCGCGTCCCGGGTGCGGCCCTTGCGCTCCCACTCGCGCACCTGCCGCGCGGCGGCGCTCTCCGGGTCGACCCAGAAGGGGTGCGCGGGCTTTGCCGTGGCGGCGGCCGAGGGGGCGGCGCCCTGCTCCTTCGTGCCGGAGCCGCCGGAGTCGCCGGAACCGCCGGAGCCGGACGAGCACCCCGCCGCGAGCCCGAAGGCCGCGGCGGCCGTGAGTGCCGTGAACGTACGGAGCAGCCGGTGCATCCAGCCCCCTAGGGCGATGGTGACGTACGGGTCGGTGCCGGGCAATCCTGGCATAGGGGATTAATCGCTCGGGGGTGCGACACCGCCGACGGGGGCCGGTGTCGGCCGCCCGTGGGACAGGGGGCGTGTGCGGCGGCGCCCGTCGCGCGAGGGCGACCCGGGCGCTCCTCAGCCGCCCGTCGCCAGGGCGGCGCCGAGGGGCGTGCGCTCGTACAGCACCTGATGGCCGTACCGGCGCGCGTGCAGCAGGCCCGCCGCCCGCAGCGTCGACAGGTGCGCGGAGACCGAGGACGGGGCGAGGCCGAGGTGCTGGGCGAGCGCGGACGTGGTGGCCGGTTGGGCGAGCGCGGTCAGGACGGCGGCGCGGTTGCGGCCCAGGAGGCGCGCCAGGGCCTCGGGGGTGTGGTCCGCGGGCGCCGCCCACCAGTCCGCGATGCCGCGGGCGGGGTACACCAGGGTCGGCTGCCACGGCGGGTCGAACCCGCTGATCACCTCCGGCCAGCTGAAGACGCTCGGCATGAGCACCAGACCCCGCCCGTCCAGGCGGCGCGTGTGGCGGCCGTGCCAGCGCGCGGTCAGGGTGGTGCCCGCCTCCCAGGCGAGCCGCCGGTCGAGCTCCGGAAGCAGCGCCCCGAGGCCGACCTCCGCGAGCCGCCGCGAGTGGTACGCCACGTCCGCGTCCAGGAGCGACCGCAGCCGGGGCCAGTGCGGCTCCACCAGGGCGTGCCACGCCGCCTCCAGGGCCCCCGCCAGCTCCCGTACGGAGCGCGCCGGGTCGGCCAGGAGGCGGCGGCCGAGCGGGCTGTCCGCCGCGCCGGGGGTGTCCGCGAGGGCCTTCGCCAGGTCCGTGCGGGCGGCCTCGGGGTCGGCCGCGCGGACCGCCGCGATCTCCTCGTCGAAGGAGGCCGCCGGGCCCAGCGGCGGCGGCCCGAGGAAGTCGGGGTTGTGGCCGCGCACGGGCATCAGCAGCCACAGGGCGGCGAGGTCGAGCTCCTCGGCAGCCACCCGCGTCTGCCGCCGCCACCACGTGTGGGGGCCGTGCCGCCCGGGCGGCTTCAGCGCCCGCACCGCCGCCTGCGTCTCCCACAGCGGGGACACGGCGAACCGGCAGCGCAGCAGGTCGGCCTCGCCGAAGTGCAGTTCGAAGGGCACGGGACGCTCCACGACGACGAGGGCAACGGCGACAGGGCCAGGGGGCGGGTGCGGCGGAGTTTCGGCCGGAGCCGAAACTCTAGGAGCCGGGCCCGGCCGCCACCAGGGTGGGCGCATGCCCGAGCAAGCCACCCCCGCCACCCCCGCCGCCGCGCCCGGCAGCGGCTACCGGCGCGTCTTCGCCGTCCGCGAGTTCCGCGCCGTCTTCGCCGCCCACGCCCTGTCGCTGCTCGGCGTCGTCGTCAGCGAGATCGCGCTGACCGTCCTCGTGTACGAGCTGACCGGATCGCCGCTGCTCAGCGCGCTGGCCTTCGCCCTCGGCCTGCTGCCGTACCTCGTCGGCGGGACGCTGTTCGCCGGGGTCGCCGACCGGTACCCGCCCCGGCGCGTCCTCGTCTCCTGCGACCTGCTGTGCGCCGGGTGCGCCGCGCTGATGGCGCTGCCCGTCGCGCCGGTGGCCGCGCTGCTCGTGCTGCGCTGCGCGATCGCCGCCGTCGCGCCCGTCTTCAACGGCACGCGGATGGCGACGCTCGCCGACGTCCTCGGCGACGGCGACCTGTTCGTCCTCGGGCGCTCGCTGCTGCGGATGGTCTCGCAGAGCGCCGTCCTCGTCGGCTTCGGCCTCGGCGGGGTGCTGCTCACCCTCGTACCGCCGCGTGGCGCCCTGGTGATCACCGTCGGTACGTTCGCCGCCTCGGCGGTGCTGCTGCGCTGCGGCACGCGGCGGCGGCCCGCGCGCGGCGGCGCGCCGGGACCCGGCGGCGGGGCAACCCTGATGCGCCACTCCCTGGCCGGGGCCCGCGCGGTCCTCGGCGACCGCCGGCTGCGGGCGCTCCTGCTGCTGTTCTGGGCGCCGCCGATGTTCGCCGTCGCGCCGGAGGCGCTGGCCGCGCCGTACGCGGAGCAGATCGGCGCGGGCTCCGCCGGGATCGGCCTGCTGATGTGCGCGATGCCGGTGGGCACCATCGCGGCCGAGCTGTACGCGGGCTCCGCGCTCAGCACCCGGGCCCGCGCCCGGATCGTGCTGCCGCTCGCCGCCACCACGCTGCTGCCGCTGCTCGTGTACGCCGCCGCGCCGGGCCTCGCCCTCGCGCTGCCCGCCCTGGTGCTGGCCGGTGCCGGGTCGGCGTACACCCTCGGGCTCGACCGCTGGTTCGTGGACGCGGTGCCCCGGGAGCTGCGCGGCCGCGCGATGACCGTGCACACGACGGGCCTGATGACGCTCCAGGGCGTCGGCATGGCGCTCGCGGGCCTGGCCGCGGAGTTCTTCGCGGTGAGCACGGTGGTCGCGGCGGCGGGCGCGCTCGGCACGGCGTGCTGCCTGGCGCTCGTCGCGGAGGTCCGCAGGACGGCCCGGCGGCGCCCGCCGCCCGCCGTCCCGTGCCCCGCCACCGGTGACCGTGTCCCGAAAAGCGAACGTACGGCCGAATCGTGAGACCGGGGCTGACCACCCCCTGACCGGCGGCTAAGGTCGACGCTGTGCCGAAGCCGCTCAGCCTCCCCTTCGATCCCATCGCCCGTGCCGACGAGCTCTGGAAGCAGCGCTGGGGGTCCGTGCCCGCCATGGGCGCCATCACCTCCATCATGCGCGCCCACCAGATCCTGCTCGCCGAGGTCGACGCGGTGGTCAAGCCCTACGGACTGACCTTCGCGCGCTACGAGGCCCTGGTGCTGCTCTCCTTCTCCAAGGCCGGCGAGCTGCCGATGTCCAAGATCGGCGAGCGCCTGATGGTGCACCCCACCTCCGTGACGAACACCGTCGACCGGCTGGTGAGATCGGGCCTGGTCGCCAAGCGCCCGAACCCGAACGACGGCCGCGGCACCCTCGCCTCGATCACGGCCAAGGGCCGCGAGGTCGTCGAGGAGGCCACGCGCGAGCTGATGGCGATGGACTTCGGCCTCGGCGTGTACGACGCGGAGGAGTGCGGGGAGATCTTCGCGATGCTGCGGCCCCTGCGGGTGGCCGCGCAGGACTTCGAGGACGCGTGAGCGGGGGCCCGGCGCCCTCCCAGGGTCGGCCGAAGATCGCGTAAACCGGACGGTTACGCTCATACGCATGAAACGAAGCGTGCTGACCCGCTACCGCGTGATGGCCTACGTCACCGCCGTCATGCTCCTCATTCTGTGCGCCTGCATGGTGGCCAAGTACGGCTTCGACACGGGTGAGGGCCTGACGCTCGTCGTCTCGCAGGTCCATGGCGTGCTCTACATCGTCTACCTGATCTTCGCCTTCGACCTGGGCTCCAAGGCCAAGTGGCCGTTCGGCAAGCTTCTGTGGGTGCTGGTCTCCGGCACCATCCCGACGGCGGCGTTCTTCGTCGAGCGCAAGGTCGTGCGCGAGGTCGAGCCGCTGATCGCCGACGCGCCGCCCGCCGTCGCCAAGGCGTAACCGCACCGCCACGGGGCGTCCCGTGGCGGCTGCCCATCGACATTTGCTAGGACGTCCTAGTAAATTCGAGGTATGGACGCTCACGCCATCGAGGAGGGCCGCCGCCGCTGGCAGGCCCGGTACGACGCCGCGAAGAAGCGCGACGCCGATTTCACGACGCTCTCCGGTGACCCGGTCGAGCCTGCCTACGGGCCCCGGCCCGGGGACACGTACGAGGGCTTCGAACGGATCGGATGGCCGGGCGAGTATCCGTTCACGCGCGGTCTGCACGCCACCGGCTACCGCGGCCGCACGTGGACGATCCGCCAGTTCGCGGGGTTCGGCAACGCCGAGCAGACGAACGAGCGCTACAAGATGATCCTCGCCGCGGGCGGCGGCGGCCTCTCCGTCGCCTTCGACATGCCCACGCTGATGGGCCGCGACTCCGACGACCCGCGCTCCCTGGGCGAGGTCGGCCACTGCGGCGTCGCCATCGACTCGGCGGCCGACATGGAGGTCCTGTTCCGGGGCATCCCCCTCGGCGACGTCACCACGTCGATGACGATCTCCGGCCCGGCCGTCCCCGCCTTCTGCATGTACCTGGTCGCCGCCGAGCGCCAGGGCGTCGATCCGGGGACCCTCAACGGCACCCTGCAGACCGACATCTTCAAGGAGTACATCGCGCAGAAGGAGTGGCTCTTCGAGCCCGAGCCCCATCTGCGCCTCATCGGCGACCTCATGGAGCACTGCGCCCGCGAGATCCCCGCGTACAAGCCGCTCTCCGTGTCCGGCTACCACATCCGCGAGGCCGGCGCGACGGCCGCGCAGGAGCTCGCGTACACGCTGGCCGACGGCTTCGGGTACGTGGAGCTGGGCCTGAGCCGCGGCCTCGACGTCGACGTCTTCGCCCCCGGCCTGTCCTTCTTCTTCGACGCCCACGTCGACTTCTTCGAGGAGATCGCCAAGTTCCGCGCCGCCCGCCGGATCTGGGCCCGCTGGATGAAGGAGGTCTACGGCGCCAGGACCGACAAGGCGCAGTGGCTGCGCTTCCACACCCAGACCGCGGGGGTCTCCCTCACCGCCCAGCAGCCGTACAACAACGTCGTACGCACGGCCGTCGAAGCCCTCGCCGCGGTCCTCGGCGGCACCAACTCCCTGCACACCAACGCCCTCGACGAGACCCTCGCCCTGCCCAGCGAGCAGGCCGCCGAGATCGCGCTGCGCACCCAGCAGGTCCTCATGGAGGAGACCGGCGTCGCCAACGTGGCCGACCCGCTGGGCGGTTCCTGGTACGTCGAGCAGCTCACGGACCGCATCGAGGCCGAGGCCGAGAAGATCTTCGAGCAGATCAAGGAGCGGGGCCTCAGGGCCCACCCCGACGGGCAGCACCCCATCGGGCCGATGACCTCCGGCATCCTGCGCGGCATCGAGGACGGCTGGTTCACCGGCGAGATCGCCGAGTCCGCGTTCCGCTACCAGCAGGCCCTGGAGAAGGGCGACAAGCGGGTCGTCGGCGTCAACGTCCACCACGGGTCCGTGACCGGGGACCTGGAGATCCTGCGGGTCAGCCACGAGGTCGAGCGCGAGCAGGTGCGGCTCCTCGCCGAGCGGAAGGCGGCGCGGGACGACGCCCGGGTGCGGGCGTGCCTGGACGCGATGGTCGCTGCCGCGCGGGACGGGTCCAACATGATCGCCCCCATGCTGGAGGCGGTGCGGGCGGAGGCCACGTTGGGGGAGATCTGCGGTGTCCTCCGGGAGGAGTGGGGGGTGTACACGGAGCCGGCGGGGTTCTGACCCGGCTGGGGGCTCCCCAATCCCGCCCCTTTCCCGAAACCAGGGGCTGCCGCCCCTGGACCCCGCTTTTTCGGCGCTCCGCGCCTTGTCCTCAAACGCCGGACGGGCTGGAACCCTCCAGCGCGGCCGGGCGAACCCGCGAAGGCCTACGGCCAGGTCAGGCGGAACAGGGCGCCTCCGTCCGGGGGGCGTTCCGCGTGGAGTTCGGCGTCGTGGGCGTGGGCGATCTGGCGGGCCATGGCGAGGCCCAGGCCGGAGCCGGGGAGGGCGCGGGCCTTCTCGGCGCGGTAGAAGCGGTCGAAGACGTGCGGCAGGTCCTCCTCGGCGATGCCGGGCCCGTGGTCCCGCACGGTCAGCTCGCGCCGGGAGAGGGCCACCTCCACCACCCCGCCCGGAGGGCTGAACTTGGCCGCGTTGTCGAGGAGGTTGGTGACGAGCCGCGCCAGCCGGGCGGGCACGCCCGGCAGGGTGAACCCGGCCGTGTCCGGCGCCGCGTCGAGCGTGAGGACCACCCCCGGCCAGTGCCCGCGCGCCGCCTCCACCACGTGCGCCACGAGCGGCGCCACCGCCACGTCCTCGAGGAGCGGCCGCGGCTCCTCGTCGCGCGCCAGCTCGATGAGGTCGTTGACCAGGCCGGTCACCTCCCGGAGCTGCCGGGCGAGCGCGCCCGAGGCCCGGTTCCGCTGGGCCTCGTTCAGCAGGTCGGCCCGGGCCAGCAGCTCGGCGTTCGTGCGCAGCGCGGTCAGCGGCGTCCGCAGCTCGTGCGAGGCGTCGGCGACGAGGCGGCGGCGGGCCGCGACGGACTCCTCCAGCTCGCCGAGCATGGTGTTGAACGCGGCGGCAAGACGCGTGATCTCGTCCTCGCGGCCCGGCGGCCCCGGCGGCAGCTCGATGCGGTGCCGGGCGTCGCGGGTCGCCGCGATGCGCTCGGCGGTCGCGGTGAGCCGGGCCACGGGCGCGAGCCCCGTACGGGACACCCAGTAGCCGCCGAGCGCGGACAGCAGGACCCCCGCGCCGCCCACCACGGACAGGATCGCCGCGGTCTGCCGGACCCCGCGCTCGGCGATGTCCGCGCGCAGGGCGACCTGCACGGCGGTGCCCTTGCCGTAGGTGGTGGTGAGCATGCGGCCCGGCTTGCCGCCGGGCAGGGTGAGACCCGTGTAGTACGGCGCCCGCGCGCCCGCGGCGACCTGGCGGGTGGCGGCGGACACGGGCAGCAGCCACGGCTCGTCCGGGTCGTCGGCCGCGTCCGCCGGGACGAGCTGGGAGCAGGCGGGCGCGCCGAGGAAGCGGCACTCGCCGGTGACGACGCCGCGGTCCTGGTCCCGGTGCTGCTGGGCGATGAGGGTCGCGGACTGGGCGAGGTTCTGGTCGAGCTGCTGGTACAGCTTGTAGCGGATGACGAGGAAGGCGGCGGCGCAGACGCCGACCGCCACGACGGCGACGGCGGCGGACGCGGCCACCGCGAGCCGGGTGCGCAGGGGGTGGCGGCGGCGCCAGCGGGCTCCTGGGGCGCGGCGGGCACGGCGGGCACGGCGGGGCGCACCCTCGGCGCGCGGCGCGCTCACGCCGTCCTCGGCGCGGGCCGCGCTCACGGCGTACCGAGGCGGTAGCCGACGCCGTGCACGGTGTGCACCAGGCGACTCTCGCCGCCCGACTCCAGCTTGCGGCGCAGATACCCCACGTACACCGCCAGGGAGTTGGAGTCCGGCCCGAAGTCGCGGCCCCACACCGCCTCGTGGATCAGCTCGCGCGGCAGCACCTGGCCCGCGTTGCGCAGCAGCAGTTCGAGGAGCGTGGCCTCGGTGCGGCTGAACTCGATGCGGCGCCCGGCGCGCAGGCCGGTGCGGGTGCGGGGGTCCAGGGTGAGGTCCCCGTACGCCAGGGTGCCGTCGCCGCCCGGCCCGTCCGGGCCGTCCGGGTCGGGGGCCGCCCGGCGCAGCAGCGCGCGGACGCGGGCCACCAGCTCGTCCAGCGCGAACGGCTTGACCAGGTAGTCGTCGGCGCCCGCGTCGAGGCCGTCGACCCGGTCGCTCACCGCGTCCAGGGCGGTCAGCACGAGCACGGGGACGCGGTCGCCGACGGCCCGGAGCCGGCGGCACACGGCGAGGCCGTCGAGGACGGGCATCATCACGTCGAGCACGACGAGGTCGGGCTCCCAGCGGGCGACGGCGGTGAGCGCCTGCTGGCCGTCGGCGGCGCCGCGGACCCGGTGGCCGGCGACCGTGAGGGCGTCCTCCACCGCCGCGCGGACTTCGGGGTCGTCGTCGACGACCAGCACCTTTCTCGCCGGGGAGGTCGTCATGGGGTGGTCACCTGGGCCGGGGGTTTTCCCTGGGCCGGGGTGGCTGCCCCTGCCGGGGTGGCTGCCCCTGCCGGGGCCGGGGGGCCCTGCCGGGGCGGGGGCATTTTCCGTGGGGGGTGCGAGGGGCTGTCCGTCGGGTGCGGGTGTGCTGTGGCTTGTCGCGCAGTTCCCCGCGCCCCTTCCGGGGCCGGCAGTGGGGTTCTCGTCTGCGGGTGGCTTGTGGCTGGTCGCGCAGTTCCCCGCGCCCCTTCGGGGCTCGGTGGTTCGGGGCTCGGTGGTTCGGGGGTCGGTGGTTCGGGGGTCGAGGGGTGTCGGCTGGGCGTGTGGTGCATGCGTCCACCGTGCCGCACGTGGCTCTTAGAAGCCTCTTAGGGCGGGTGCCGAGGGTGGGGCCGTATGAAGGCAGCCGTCACTTCCGTCACCCCCACCGCAAGCCGTCCCGGTCCGCCCCGGGCCCTGTCCGTCGTGATCGGCGCGGGCGGTACCGGCGGGCACATCTACCCGGGGCTCGCCCTCGCCGACGCGCTGCGGCGGGCCGTGCCCGGGGCCGTGGTCTCGTTCGTCGGGACCGAGCGCGGCCTGGAGACCCGGCTCGTCCCCGAGGCCGGGTACCGGCTGCACACCGTCGACATGATCCCGTTCGACCCCGCGCTCGGGGCGCGCCGGTTCCTGCTCCCCGCCGACCTGCTGCGGTCCGCCGCGCAGGTCCGTGCCGTGCTGCGGGAGCGCGGCGCGCACGTCGCCGTCGGCATGGGCGGCTACCCGAGCGCCCCGGTGATCCTCGGCGCCCGCACGGCCGGGCTGCCCAGCCTCATCCACGAGTCCAACGCCGTTCCCGGCCGCGCCAACCGCTTCGCCGCCCGCCTCACCCCGCACATCGCCGTCGCCTTCGAGTGCGGCCGTGACCACCTGCCGGGCGGCCACCGCGCGCACGTCACCGGCATGCCCATCGCCGACGCGCTCGCCCGGCTCGACCGGCCCGCCCTGCGTGCCGAGGCGCGCCGCGCGCTCGGCGTGCCGGAGGGGGCGCGGCTGCTGCTCGTCAACGGCGGCAGCCTCGGCGCGGCCCGGCTCACCGAGGCCGCGCTCGGGCTCGCCGCGCGGTGGCGGTGGCGCGGCGACGTCCGCCTGCTGGTCAAGACCGGCCCGGCGGCGCTCGACGAGGCCCG
Organism: Streptomyces sp. CC224B; assembly: GCF_030010595.1. Lineage (NCBI taxonomy): Bacteria > Bacillati > Actinomycetota > Actinomycetes > Kitasatosporales > Streptomycetaceae > Streptomyces > Streptomyces sp. CC224B. Next base: position 36,087 of record NZ_JASCXL010000042.1, read on the forward strand.
GGACCGGCTGGCCCGCACGGGGGCCGACGCCGTCGCCCGCGCCGTGCCCTACCTGGACCGGATGGACCTCGCGTACGCCGCCGCCGACCTGGTGGTGTGCCGCGCGGGCTCCGCGACGGTCGCCGAGCTGGCCAGCACCGGCGTACCGGCCGTCCTCGTGCCCTACCCGCACGCGCCCGGCGACCACCAGACCCACAACGCCCGGGTCCTCAGCGACGCCGGCGCCGGTCTGCTCCTGCCCGACGCGGAGGCCACGGCCGACCGGCTCGCCGCGCTGGTCGGGCCGCTCCTCGACGCCCCCGCGCGGCTCGCCGCCATGAGCGGCGCCGCCGACCCCGGCCCCCACGCCCGCGCCGCCGACCTGCTCGCCGCGCGCGTCATCGACCTGGCCCGCACGGCGGACCACGGACCCCACCCCGCCCACGACGACCCCCTGGAGAACGCCGCATGACCACGCCGACCGCCCCCGTCACGCCCACCGCCGCCGCGCCCGCCTTCGACTGGCGCGACCGCACCGTCCTCGTCACCGGCGCCGAGGGCTTCATCGGCTCCGCCCTCGTCGACCTGCTCCTGGAGCGCGGCGCCCGCGTCCGCGCCTTCACGCACTACAAGCCGTACGCCGAGAAGGGCAACCTGGCGCACCTCCTCGACGACCCGCGGGTCGAGTTCGTCACCGGGGACGTCCGCGACGCCGGGCGCGTCGACGACGCCGTCGCCGGCTGCGACACCGTCTTCCACCTGGCGGCGCTCATCGGCATCCCGTACTCGTACGACTCCCCGGGCGCGTACGTGCAGACGAACGTCGTCGGTACGGAGAACGTCGCGGAGGCCTGCCGGCGGCACGCGGTACGGCGTCTGGTGCACACCTCGACCAGCGAGGTGTACGGGACGGCGCGGACCGTGCCCATCGGCGAGAGCCACCCGCTGCAACCGCAGTCGCCGTACTCCGCGTCGAAGATCGGCGCCGACATGACCGCGCTGTCCCACTGGCACGCCTTCGAGCTGCCCGTGGCGGTCGTCCGGCCCTTCAACACGTACGGGCCCCGGCAGTCGGCCCGGGCCGTCATCCCCACCATCCTCGCCCAACTCCACTCCGGGGCACGGGAGATCAGGCTCGGCTCGCTCACGCCGACGCGGGACTTCACGTACGTGACGGACACCGCGCGCGGGTTCCTCGCGGTGGCCGCGAGTGAGCGGGTGCTCGGGCACGTGGTGAACCTCGGGGTGGGGCGGGAGATCTCGGTGGGGGAGCTGGCGGCGGCGCTGGTCGCTGCGAGCGGGCGGGAGGCGGTGGTGGTGGCGGACCCCGCGCGGGTGCGGCCCGCCGGCAGCGAGGTCGAGCGGCTCGTCTCCGACAACACCCGGGCCCGGGAGTGGGCCGGGTGGACCCCCGAAGTCCCCCTCGCGGAGGGCCTGAAGCGCACTTCGGCCTGGGTGGCCGAAAACCTCTCCCGCTTCGCCCCGTCCCGCTACGAGGTCTGACCCACCGCGGGGCCCCGCCCCCACCGGGGCGACGCCCGGACCTGCCCTACACCGCGACGGCCGGGCCAGCCTCCACTGCGGCCGGGCTTGCCTCCGCTGCGGCGGCGGTGGGGCCTCCCTCCACTGCGGGCGGGCTTGCCTCCGCTGCGGCGGCGGGGTCCGCCCTCGCCGAGGCGGCGGCCGGGGCTGCTCCGCGCCGCGGCGGCGGGGCCTGCCCTGCCGTGGTGGTCGCCGGGCCCCGCGTACGGGCGGGCGGTATCCCCCACCCACCCGCCCTCCATCGCCGCTCCGCGGCTCGTCCTCAAGCGCCGGACGGGCTGGTTTCCCTTCCGTCTGTCCGTGCTTCGACGGGCGGCGTCCGGGCTGCCCCGCTGTGGTGGTCGCTGGGTCCGGTGTGTGGGCGGGCGGTATCCCCCACCCGCCCGCCCTTCATTGCCGCTTCGCGGCTCGTCCTCAAGTGCCGGACGGGCTGGTTTTCCTTCCGTCTGTCTGTGTCTCGTCGGACGGTGTCCCGCTGCGCGGTTGCCGGGCCCGGTGTGCGGGCGGGCTGGATTTCCCACCGGCCTGCCCTTCGTTGCCGCTTCGCGGCTCGTCCTCAAGCACCGGACGGGCTGATTTTCCCACCTGCCCGTGCCTCGTCGGACGGCATGTGGGCCGCAAGAGCGGTGCAGCGCCTGGTCAGTTGGGCTGTACCGGTGGGCGGGAAGACGGCAGGCGGCGTGCAGGCCGCTAGGTCGGGGCTGTGCTGGTCAGTTGGGTTGTAGGGGTGGGCGGGTGGGGGGCTCCGCCGCGTCAGCGGCGGGAAGCTGACGGACGGCGCGCGAGCCGCCAGGTCGGGGTGTGACCTGGTCAGCGGGGCTGTGCGGGTGGGCGGGTGGGAGACCCGGGCGGCGCCCCGGCCAGGTCAGGCTCCGGCCGGGTCAGGCCTCGGCCGGGTCAGGCCCTGGCCAGGTCAGGCCCCCGCCAGGTCAGGCCCCGCGCCAGGTCAGGCTCCGGTTGGGGTGGGGGCTGGTGTGGTGGTCAGGCCGGTGAGGAGCAGGGCGGTGAAGTGGCGGGCCCACTCCGCGTCCACCGGCTCGGCGCTCACCAGCGCCCGATGCACCACCGCCCCCGCGATCACGTCGAAGACGAGGTCGGCGGTGCGGGCCGCGGCCGCGGGGTCGGGCTCCACCGGCAACTCGCCCCGCACCTGCGCCCGCTGCCGCCCTTCCAGCACGAGCCGCTTCTGCCGTTCCACGATGGACGCGCGGACCCGCTCCCGCAGCGGGGCGTCCGTCGTCGACTCGGCCACCACCGCCATCAGCGCCGTCTTCGTCTCCGGCCGCCCGAGCAGCGCGGCGAACCGCAGGACCACGCCCTCGATGTCCGTGGCGAGGCTGCCGCTGTCCGGCAGCTCCAGCTCGTCGAAGAGCTCCGCCACGGCGTCCACGACCAGCTCGCTCTTGCCCGCCCAGCGCCGGTAGAGGGTGGTCTTGGCGACCCCCGCCCGCGCCGCGACGTCGCCCAGGGTCAGCTTCGTCCAGCCGAGGTCGACCAGGGCCGCGCGGGTCGCCTCCAGGATGGCGTGGTCCGCCGCGGCGCTGCGCGGGCGGCCTCCGGCGCGCGCGGGCGGTGTCCTGCGGCTCTGCATGTCCGCGACCATACCGGTCGGTACGGAGGTGCTGACCAGGCGTGCGTGAGGCAGATCACCCGAGGCCCGGTGCCGCCCCCGGCCGCCTCCAGTTACGCTACGAGCCGTAGCGAAAGCCGGGTGCGCCGGGCCACGGGCCCCGTACCGCGGCGGTCGCTGCGAGCGAGAACTCCACCGCCCCCAGGGCGGCAACCACGGCGCGGGGTGGGGACCCGGCGCGACGAACGGCACGGACGGTCCTCCTCGGGACCACGGAACCCGGCGCGTCCGGCGGCCCCGCAATCCAACGGGGCCGACGGACGGGAGCGGTTCCCGCGCGGCTTGGGGGAGGATGTACTCATGCAGCCACGGAACATGTCCATGAGCGGAGTCGTCGACCTCGCCGCGGTGAAGGCGGCCCAGGAGGCCAAGGCGAAGGCGGAGCAGGCGCGCGCCGAAGCGGCCAGGCAGGGCGGCGGGGGCGCGGTGACCCCGGCCGACCTGGTGATCGACGTCAGCGAGGCGGACTTCGAGCGTGAGGTCCTCCAGCGCTCCACCGAGGTCCCCGTCGTCATCGACTTCTGGGCCGAGTGGTGCGAGCCGTGCAAGCAGCTCAGCCCGCTGCTCGAGCGGCTGACGCGGGAGTACAACGGCCGCTTCGTCCTCGCGAAGATCGACGTCGACGCGAACCAGATGCTGATGCAGCAGTTCGGCGTGCAGGGCATCCCCGCGGTGTTCGCGGTGGTCGCCGGGCAGGCCCTGCCGCTCTTCCAGGGCGCGGCGCCCGAAGCGCAGATCCGCCAGACCCTCGACCAGCTCGTCCAGGTCGCCGAGGAGCGCTTCGGCCTCACCGGCCTCACCGTCGACGCGGACGCCCCGGAGGCCGACGCCCGGCCCGCCGCCCCGGCGGGACCGCACGACGCCGCGCTCGCCGCCGCCGTCCAGGCCCTGGACGCGGGCGACTTGGGCGGCGCCGTCCAGGCGTACCAGAACGTGCTGAACGACGACCCCGGCAACTCCGAGGCCAAGCTCGGCCTCGCCCAGGCCCAACTCCTGCTCCGCGTGCAGGACATGGACCCGCAGGCGGTCCGCAAGGAGGCCGCCGCGCAGCCGGGCGACGTCCGGGCGCAGATCGCCGCCGCCGACCTCGACCTGGTCGGCGGGCACGTCGAGGACGCCTTCGGCCGCCTGGTCGAGACGGTCAGGCGCACCGCGGGCGAGGACCGGGACGCGGCGCGCGTACGGCTCCTTGAGCTCTTCGAGGTGGTGGGCGCGGACGACCCGCGCGTGACGGCGGCGCGCACGGCGCTCGCCCGGGTGCTCTTCTGAGCGACCCTCCGGACGCCGCGCGTCCGGACCCTGACGTTCCGCCGGTTTTGCCCCGACCTGGGTGCCGATCCGTCCGCTGACCGGTCACCCGGGGGTGGGGCTGGTGGTGCCCGAGGGGAAACTTCGTCCAGGCAGTGCCACAGTGGCCGCGTTTTGCCAAATCTTGGCAAACGCGGCCACTGTTACTCGCAGTAAGTCCAGGGCGGTGTTCTGTCCGTTTCTGTTCCTCAATATCCGGATGTCGTCCATCTCTTGACAGCACCGTCCGTCGCTGGTCGGTGTCACCCCGTCGAGCCCCGGTTATCGGAGCGTTACCGATGAGTAACGATCCCCCTTGTGCGGGCGACCGGAATGCACCACGATCGGCCACGCTCGGTCCGTTCCCCCGCACCCCGGCCGCCATTCGGGAGACGGGTCCCACGGGTCCCCACCGGGCGGTCCAGCGACGCCGTCGCCGGACCCGGACAGGGGTCGCCGCCACCGGCAACGGCGGGGCCCGTCCGGCAAGGCCGTGCGTGACGCGTCAGGCGCGGCCAGTGGTTGTCGCTCGGAGGTGATCGCCGGTGACTCAGGCGCGGTGCGCCTGGCGGCGTCGGCGCTCTCCTGGCCGAGGACGTAGCACTTCTCCCATCCCCGCCCGGCCGTACGGCCCGTGAGGGAGCGGCACGGGCCGGAGATGTACGTCCGAGAAGGAGGAAAGTCATGGAATCCGTGGCTCGTGGCGGAACCAGATGGAAGCGGTTCGCCGTGGTCATGGTGCCGAGCGTCGCGGCCTCGGCCGCGATAGGCGTGGCCCTCTCGCAGGGTGCGCTCGCGGCATCGTTCAGTGTGTCCGGCCAGCAGTTCAAGGTGACGGCCAAGCAGCTCGACGGCACGGGCTTCGTCCAGTACGGGGCGCTCGACGAGGGCGCGGGGAAGGACCGCCCCGTCGCCGTCGTCGGCATGGACGAGGCGCATATCCGCAATCTGTGCCAGTCCGTGGTCGTCCCGATCCCGCTGTTCGGCAACGTGTCGATGAAGCTGACGGCCGGCGGCAAGGGCAGCCCGCGGGTCTACGCGAAGCGGCTCTACATCGACGCCGACGACCTGCGGGCCAACGCGGAGTTCACCAACATCGACATCGGTGTCTCGGTCGACCGTACGACGAAGGGGCCCGGCCCCAACCCGGGCGACAAGAAGAAGTACCGCCCCGACTCGTTCGCCCAGCAGGCCGAGAAGGTCCGCTTCACCGACGTCAAGCAGCGCGCGTGGGCCACCACGGCCGGCACCTTCAAACTCTCCGGCCTGCACATGTCGGTCAAGAAGGGCAAGGACGAGTGCTACTGAGGCGGATGACGCCCGGTCCGCGCACGTCTCCTCCGCACGTCTCCTCCGCTCCGTGCCCGTCGAGGGGCGCACCGGCCCGGCGCGGCCGTCGAGCCGCGGTCGGGGCCGTCGCCGAGGCCCTTGCCGGCTGAGCGCGTGTCGCGCCAACGGCCGGGCGCGGGGGCGCCGTCCACCGTGACGTCGTCGATGAGCCGTCCCCGTGCCCGACACCGCACACACAGAACCGAACGCCCTTCCCGAGGAGCTGTACGACATGAGCGCCGAAGCGCAAGTGGGCCTGGGTGGCAAGCTCGGCCGGATGCGCCAGGGTTTCCGAGGGTGGCGCGGGCAGCGCCCGTTCTGGGGCGGCCTGCTGACGTTGCTCGGCGGCGTCCCGATCATGTACTTCCCGTACGCGAACCTCACGCTCGGCACGATGACCATCCGGATGGCGACCACCGCCGGGGCCGGATCGCTGATCATCGGCGTGCTGCTGATCGTGCTCGGCCTGACCATGTGGTTCCAGCCGCAGTCCCGCGTGTTCGCGGGCGTCGCGGCGATCCTGCTGGCCCTGGTCTCCCTGGTGGTGTCCAACTTCGGCGGCTTCGTCATGGGCTATCTGCTCTCCCTGATCGGCGGCGCGCTCGGCGTGGCCTGGGTGCACGAGAAGCCGGTACGGCCCGCGCGGCGCGCGAAGGCGCCGGCCGCGCGCGAGACGGCGGGCGGCCCGGCCGACGAGGCCCCGCCAGCGGGTCCGGTCGACGGGACGAACGGGAGGCACCGTGCCGGCTGACGAGCAGCGCCGCGGGACGGCCGCGGCCACGTCCCGGGGCAGAACGGGACCGCGCCACGCGGCCCCGAGGAAGCCGCTGCTGACACGCGTCCCCGTCGGCAAGGCCATCGCCCTCGCGGCCATGCCCACCGCCGTCCTGATGGGTATGGGGCTGACCCCGCAACTCGCGCAGGCCAAGCCGGGCGTCCCCAAGAACCCCTTCCGCGACGGGCCGTGCGTGACGGTCCCGGACGAGCAGCCCGGGGACGACGGCACGGACACCGCGAGGAAGCCCCCGCGGGACGAGGCCGGGCGAGGGGCCGAACGCCGGAAGAAGGCCGAGCGCCCTCGGCACGAGCCCGGCCCGAAGACCCCGGGCAGGGCCGCTGACACACGGGACCCCGACACGAAGGCCCCCCACACCAAGGCCCCCGAAAGGAAGGCCCCAGGCCCGGAGCCCTCCGAACCGGCGAACCCCCTGGACCCGCTGGGCGTCGGCAAGGCCCTCAAGGACCTCCTGACTCCCAAGGAGAAGAACGACAAGGAGGAGAAGGAGGAGAAGACCGAGCACGAGAAGGAGGCAGAGGCGCCGCGCACGACGTCACCGGCCCCCGAGCGGGAGCGCGACCGGCCCGGCGAACCCGAGAAACGCGAGCAGCCCGAGCCGTCCAAGCAGCCCGAGCAGCGCAAGCAGCCCGAACCGTCCAAGCAGCCCAAGCCGTCCAAGCAGCGCGAGCAGCCCAAGCCGCCCGAGCAGCCCGAGCCGCCCAAGCCGTCCGAGCAGCCCCAGGACCCCATGGCCCCCGACGAGGACGGCAAGAAGCCGTTCCCCTGTGTCGTGGAGAAGAAGGTCGAGGGCGACGACGAGCAGACGCCCGTGCCGATCCCGGACCAGCCCTGGCACCTCCAGGCCAGCTCCCTGCTGCTCAAGGGGGCGGACTACCAGGGCGTCGTGAACCTGACGATGCCCGACGGCCGCACCAAGCAGGCGCTGAAGTACGTCGTCAACGACGGCACGGAGATCGGGGACCTGCACCAGACCGTCACCGGCCCGGCCGGGAAGACGTACCACGTGCAGGCGGCCAAGGGCTCCACGTCCACGATCACCGACGGCGCCACGACGATGTACACGGAGCGCATCTCGGGCAACCTCTTCGGGCTCATCCCGGTGACCTTCGACCCGGAGCACCCGCCGCCCCTGAACATCCCGCTGATCTACTTCACGCACGTGAAGGTCCAGCAGGCGGGCCAGTTCGGCGGCACCCTCACCATCCCGGGCCTCCACCAGTCGATCACCGACTGAACGGCACCGACTGAACGGCACCGACTGAACGGCACCGGCTGAACAGCGAAGGAGGGCGCCCCCGGCCGGGGGCGCCCTCCTCTCGCGGTCGTACGACGTCAGTCGCGGCAGCCGTTGCCCAGGTGGTGGACCCGGACCATGTTCGTGGTGCCGGGGACGCCGGGGGGCGAGCCGGCGGTGATGACCATGGTGTCGCCCTCGTTGTAGCGCTGGAGCTTGAGCAGCTCGGCGTCGACGAGCTCGACCATCGCGTCGGTGTTGTCGACGTGCGGCACGACGAAGGACTCCACGCCCCAGCTCAGCGCGAGCTGGTTGCGGGTCTCCTGGTCGGTGGTGAAGGCCAGGATCGGCTGGGCCGCGCGGTAGCGGGACAGGCGGCGGGCGGTGTCGCCGGACTTGGTGAAGGCCACCAGGGCCTTGCCGCCCAGGAAGTCCGCGATCTCGGCGGCGGCGCGGGCCACCGAACCGCCCTGCGTACGCGGCTTCTTGCCGGGCACGAGCGGCTGGAGGCCCTTGGAGAGGAGCTCCTCCTCGGCCGCCGTGACGATCTTCGACATGGTCTTGACCGTCTCGATCGGGTACGCGCCGACGCTGGACTCGGCCGACAGCATCACCGCGTCCGCGCCGTCCAGGATCGCGTTGGCGACGTCGGACGCCTCGGCGCGCGTGGGGCGGGAGTTGGTGATCATCGACTCCATCATCTGGGTCGCGACGATCACCGGCTTGGCGTTGCGGCGGCACATCTCCACGAGGCGCTTCTGCACCATCGGGACCTTCTCGAGGGGGTACTCGACGGCCAGGTCGCCGCGCGCGACCATGACGCCGTCGAACGCCGCCACGACGGCCTCCATGTTCGCCACCGCCTGCGGCTTCTCCACCTTGGCGACGACCGGGACGCGGCGGCCGACCTCGTCCATGACGCGGTGGACGTCCTTGACGTCGTCCGCGTCCCGGACGAAGGACAGCGCGACCAGGTCGCAGCCCATGTTCAGGGCGAAGCGCAGGTCGTCGATGTCCTTCTCGGACAGGGCGGGCACGTTCACGGCCGCGCCGGGCAGGTTGATGCCCTTGTGGTCCGAGATGACGCCGCCCTCGACGACGATCGTCTTCACCCGCGGGCCGTCGACCTCGACGACCTTCAGCTCGACGTTGCCGTCGTTGATCAGGACCTGGTCGCCCTTGGAGACGTCGCCGGGCAGGCCCTTGTACGTCGTCCCGCAGATCGACTTGTCGCCGGGCACGTCCTCGGTGGTGATGGTGAACTCGTCACCGCGCACCAGCTCGACCGGACCCTCGGCGAAGGTCTCCAGGCGGATCTTCGGGCCCTGGAGGTCGGCGAGGACGCCGATGGCGCGGCCGGTGCGCTCCGCGGCGGCGCGGACGCGGTCGTACCGCCCCTGGTGCTCGGCGTGCGTGCCGTGACTGAAGTTGAAGCGGGCCACGTTCATGCCGGCCTCGATCAGCGAGACGAGCTGGTCCTCGGAGTCGACGGCGGGGCCCAGGGTGCAGACGATTTTGGAACGGCGCATGGGGCGATCCTATCGGTTTGTTTCGCTACGGAATATTCCGTCTGGCGGAATCTACAAATGGGCGGGTGGTTGCTCAGTTGTTCTTTCCGGCCAGGGCATAAGTCTGCGTCGCGATTTCCAGTTCTTCGTCGGTCGGCACGACGGCGACCTTCACTCGAGCGTATTCCGGGGAGATCAGCCGGGGCTCGTCGCCACGGACGGCGTTCAGGTCGCCGTCCACTGCGAGGCCCAGTTCCTCCAGGCCCGCCACGGCCGCCTCGCGCACGGGCGCCGCGTTCTCGCCGACGCCGGCGGTGAAGGCGACGGCGTCCACGCGGCCGAGGACGGCGTAATAGGCGCCGATGTACTTCTTCAGCCGGTGAATGTAGATGTCGAAGGCGAGACGGGCCTGTTCGTCGCCCTCGTCGATCCGGCGGCGGATCTCCCGCATGTCGTTGTCGCCGCACAGGCCGACGAGGCCGCTCTTCTTGTTGAGCAGGTCGTCGATCTCGTCGACGGAAAGGCCGCCGACGCGCGCCAGGTGGAAGATCACCGCCGGGTCCAGGTCGCCGGAGCGGGTGCCCATCACCAGGCCCTCCAGCGGCGTCAGGCCCATCGAGGTGTCCACGCACTTGCCGCCGCGCACGGCGGAGGCCGACGCCCCGTTGCCGAGGTGCAGCACGATGACGTTCACCTCCTCGGGGGCCTTGCCGAGCAGCTCGGCGGTGGCCCGCGACACGTACGCGTGCGAGGTGCCGTGGAAGCCGTAGCGCCGTACGCGGTGCCGGTCGGCGGTCTCCACGTCGATCGCGTAGCGGGCCGCCGACTCCGGCATCGTGGTGTGGAAGGCGGTGTCGAAGACCGCGACCTGCGGCAGGTCGGGCCGCAGGGCCTGGGCCGTGCGGATGCCGGTCAGGTTGGCCGGGTTGTGCAGCGGGGCCACCGGGATGAGGCGCTCGATCTCGGCGAGCACGGCGTCGTCGACGACGGTCGGCGCGGTGAAGTGCTTGCCGCCGTGCACGACCCGGTGGCCGATCGCGGCCAGGTCGGGCGAGTCCAGGCCGAGCCCGTCCGCGGCCAGCTCCTCGGCGACCGCCTTCAGGGCGGCCTCGTGGTCGGCGATCGGCCCGGTGCGCTCCCGCTCGTCGCCGCCCGTCAGCGGGGTGTGCCTGAGCCGGGAGGTCTCCTCGCCGATGCGTTCGACGAGGCCCACCGCCAGGCGGCTGCGGTCGCTCATGTCCAGGAGCTGGTACTTCACCGACGAGGAGCCGGAGTTGAGGACGAGTACGCGGGTCGCGGTCACGGAGGAAGTGCTTTCTGGGTGAGGGGCGGGGGCCCGGTTACGAGGCGGGGGACTGGGGCTGGGACTGGGTCTGGGACTGGATCGCCGTGATGGCGACCGTGTTGACGATGTCCTGGACGAGCGCGCCGCGGGACAGGTCGTTCACGGGCTTGCGCAGGCCCTGGAGCACCGGGCCGACGGCGATCGCGCCGGCCGAGCGCTGCACGGCCTTGTAGGTGTTGTTGCCGGTGTTCAGGTCCGGGAAGATCAGCACGCTGGCCTGGCCCGCGACCTCGGAGTCCGGCAGCTTGGTGGCCGCGACCGAGGGCTCGACGGCGGCGTCGTACTGGATCGGCCCCTCGATCTTCAGGTCCGGGCGCCGGTCGCGGACCAGCTCGGTGGCCTCGCGGACCTTGTCGACGTCGGCGCCCGAGCCGGAGGTGCCGGTGGAGTACGACAGCATCGCGATGCGCGGCTCGACGCCGAACTGCGCGGCCGTGGTCGCCGACTGGACGGCGATGTCCGCGAGCTGCGCCGCGTTCGGGTCGGGGTTGACGGCGCAGTCGCCGTACACGAGGACCTTGTCGGCCAGGCACATGAAGAACACGGACGACACGATCGACGCCTCGGGCCGGGTCTTGATGATCTCGAAGGCGGGACGGATCGTCGCGGCCGTGGAGTGCACGGAGCCGGAGACCATGCCGTCGGCGAGGCCGCCCTGCACCATCAGCGTGCCGAAGTAGTTGACGTCCGCCACGACGTCGTACGCCAGCTCCACGGTCACGCCCTTGTGGGCGCGCAGGCGGGCGTACTCCTCGGCGAAGCCCTGGCGCAGCTCGGACGTGTGCGGGTCGACGAGCTGCGAGTCGGCCAGGTCGATGCCCAGGTCGGCGGCCTTCTTGCGGATGTTCTCCACGGGGCCGAGCAGCGTCAGGTCGCACACGCCGCGGCGCAGCAGCACGTCCGCGGCGCGCAGGACGCGCTCCTCGGTGCCCTCGGGCAGCACGACGCGGCGGCGGTCGGCGCGGGCCCGCTCCAGCAGCTTGTGCTCGAACATCATGGGCGTGACCCGGTCGCTGCCGAACACCGACAGGCGCCGGGTCAGGTCCGCGGTGTCGGTGTACCGCTCGAAGAGGCCGAGGGCGGTCTCCGCCTTGCGCGGCGTCGCCGCGTTCAGCTTGCCCTCCAGGGCGAACAGCTCGGCGGCGGTCGGGAAGGAGCCGCCGGAGACGGCGATCACGGGCGTGCCGGGCGCGAGCCGGTCCGCGAGGCGCAGGATCTCCGGACCCGGCCGCTCGTTCAGGGTGAGCAGCACGCCCGCGATCGGCGGGGTGCCCGCGCTGTGCGCGGCGAGCGCGCCGACGACCAGGTCCGCGCGGTCGCCGGGGGTGACGACCATGCAGCCCGGGGTCAGGGCGTTCAGGAAGTTCGGCAGCATGGCGCCGCCGAAGACGAAATCGAGGGCGTCCCGGGCCAGGCCCGAGTCGTCGCCGAGGAGCACCTCGCCGCCGAGCGCGTGCGTGATCTGCGAGACGGTCGGCGCGGCCAGGGCGGGCTCGTCGGGCAGCACGTGGCAGGGCACCGGCAGCAGACTGGCCAGGCCCTGGTGGATCTCGTCGCGGTCGGCCGGGGCCACGCGGTTGGTGACCATGGCGAGGACGTCGCAGCCCAGGCCGTCGTAGGCGCGGTAGGCGTTGCGGGTCTCGGCGCACACCGACTCGGCGCTCTGGTTCTTGCCGCCGACGACGGGCAGCACCGAGGCGCCGAACTCGTTCGCGAGCCGCGCGTTGAGCGCCAGCTCGTCCGGGAGCTGGGTGGCGGCGAAGTCGGTGCCGAGCACGAGCACCACGTCGTAGTCCCGCGCCACCCGGTGGAAGCGGTCGACGAGCCGGGAGACCAGCTCGTCCGTGCCCTGCTCGGCCTGGAGCGCGGACGCCTCGTGGTAGTCCATGCCGTACACCGACGCGGAGTCCTGCGAGAGCCGGTAGCGGGCGCGCAGCAGCTCGAAGAGGCGGTCGGGTCCGTCGTGGACGAGCGGGCGGAAGACGCCCACCCGGTCGACCTGGCGGGTCAGGAGCTCCATGACTCCCAGCTCGACGACCTGGCGGCCGTCGCCACGGTCGATCCCGGTCACGTACACGCTGCGGGTCACGCGCGCTCTCCGTTCCTACGTCTGCTGTGCCTGGTGTGGCTGTTGTCTGCTGTGGATGATGTGTGTCTGGTGTTGTCCGTACGTCTTGCCCGCCGCACGCCGTGTACGTCTTGTACGCCGTACGGTGGTGGCAGGGCCGCCGGGCCGGGCGGCCTCGTCCGCGCCGCTCGCGGCCGCGGTGGCCGGGTGCCGGGCATCGCCGCAGGTGGGGGCCCCGGCATGGGCCGCGGCGGAGCCGGAAATACACCCGATATTGTTGGCTGTGCCCTCTTGACAATACCTCTGCGGCTGGCTAGGTCGCCCGCCGGACATGGCTGAGGGCTCCCCGGGGCCACAGGCCTCGTACCCCATAACGGCCGGACCATCGGCGAGCGGCGTCGCTCCGCGCGCCGTGGAACAATCGGACCGGCTCTCACGTAACAGCAGCGAGCAGGAGACTCAGCGCGATGCGTATCGGAATTCTCACCGCGGGCGGCGACTGCCCCGGCCTCAACGCAGTGATCCGGTCGGTCGTGCACCGAGCGGTCACGAACTACGGCGACGAGGTCATCGGCTTCGAGGACGGGTACGCGGGTCTCCTCGACGGGCGCTACCGCCCCCTCGACCTGAACGCGGTCAGCGGCATCCTGGCCCGCGGCGGCACGATTCTCGGCTCCTCCCGCCTGGAGCGCGCCCGCTTCCGCGCGGCCTGCGTCAACGCCAAGGAGCTGATCGAGAAGAGCGGCTTCGACGCGCTCATCCCGATCGGCGGCGAGGGCACGCTCACCGCGGCCAAGATGCTCCACGAGGCCGGTGTGCCGGTCGTCGGCGTGCCCAAGACCATCGACAACGACATCTCCTCCACGGACCGCACCTTCGGCTTCGACACGGCCGTCGGCGTCGCCACCGAGGCGATGGACCGGCTGAAGACGACCGCCGAGTCCCACCAGCGCGTCATGGTCGTCGAGGTCATGGGCCGGCACGCGGGCTGGATCGCCCTGGAGTCCGGCATGGCGGGCGGCGCCCACGGCATCTGCCTGCCCGAGCGCCCCTTCGACCCGGCCGACCTGGTCGCGATGGTCGAGGAGCGGTTCGCGCGCGGCAAGAAGTTCGCGGTGATCTGCGTCGCCGAGGGCGCCCACCCCGCCGACGGCACCATGGACTACGGCAAGGGCGCCATCGACCAGTTCGGCCACGAGCGCTTCCAGGGCATCGGCACGGCCCTCGCGTACGAGCTGGAGAAGCGGCTCGGCAAGGAGGCCAAGCCGGTCATCCTCGGCCACGTCCAGCGCGGCGGCACCCCCACCGCGTACGACCGCGTGCTCGCCACGCGCTTCGGCTGGCACGCGGTGGAGGCCGTGCACCGCGGCGAGTACGGCCGGATGACCGCGCTGCGCGGCACGGACATCGAGATGGTGCCGCTCGCCGAGGCCGTCACGGAGCTGAAGCGGGTGCCGAAGGACCGTATGGACGAGGCCGAGTCGGTCTTCTAGACCCCCTCGCCGGGGCGGCGGCGGCCGCGGCCGGGCGGCGGACGGCTCCCCGGGCGGCCGGGTGCTCAGGAGGCGTCCGCGAGGAGCGGCCAGAAGTGGTCCAGGATCCGGTCCAGGAAGTCCCGGCCCGCGTGCCCGGAGGCGTCCGCGCTCGCGCCCCCGCCCCAGCTCAGCGTGCGCACCATCCGCGACTGGTACGTCTCGTGCAGCCGGCGCAGCGGCCCCTCCACGGTGCGCTTGTCCACGGCGAGCAGCTTGCCGACCGGGCGCGTGTACCCCTGCCAGCGGGTGGTCACCGCGCTGCGCAGGAGCTCGGCGAGCTCGTCGGCGCGGCCCGTGACCGTGACCAGGTCCGGCAGCGAAAGGCGCAGCGTGCGCGCCAGGTCGGCGGACTGCCGGGCGCTGCCGCGCCACCGGCCGGTCTCCTCCATCCGCAGGTACGCCTGGAGTTCGACGCCCGCGCCGCGCGCCACGTCCTCCGGGGCGAGGCCGCGCGCGAGGCGGTGCTCCCGCAGGGTGGTCGCGGCGCCCATGAGTTCGCCGGGCGAGCACCACAGCGTGGCCGCGAGCGCCGCGAGCTCGGTGGCGTCGGGCGTGGCGAGGCCGCGCTCCCAGGCGATGACGGTGTCCGGCGTGACGTGCTCGAGTCCGTAGCCGGCCCGCATGCCGTACGCGACGTGCCCGGGGTCCATGCCCAGGGCCTCGCGCAGGCGGCGCACGGCGGGAAAGTTGAAGGGCCCGGTGGGCCGGCTCGGTCGCACGGGGCACACGCTAGGGGTGCGCGGGGTGGACGACTACGGTGCGTTCGTCCAAGCCCGGGGCTCATGCGAAGCCACAGCGCACGGGGCGCCCCGTCGTGCGCCCCGCACGCCGCCCGGGCCACTCTCGCGCCGCCGGGCCCGCCCGCGCCGCCCCGGACCCCGCGCCGCCGGGGCCGGACCGGCCCCCGCTCAGCCCTTCACCGCGCCCCCCAGGGCGAAGCCGCCGCCCAGGCGTCGGGCGATCAGGACGTACAGGAGGATCACCGGCGTCGAGTAGATGAGGGAGAACGCGGCGAGCTGGCCGTAGACGATGGCGCCCTTGCTGCCGAAGAAGTCGTTGATGCTGACCGCCGCCGGCATCTGGTCGGGGGAGAGGAGCAGCATGAACGGGACGAAGAAGTTGCCCCACATCATGACGAAGCAGAAGACCGTCACGACGGCGACGCCCGGCCCCATGAGCGGCAGCACGATCCGCACCAGGGACTGGAGCGGCGAGGCGCCGTCCGTCCAGGCCGCCTCCTCCAGCTCCTTGGGGACGCCGTCCATGAAGTTCTTCATCAGCCAGATGGCGAACGGCAGTTGGGAGGCGGCGAAGAAGAAGATGGTGCCCTCCATCGTGTCGATCAGGTCGACGCGGACGAAGAGCGCGTACACCGGCACCATGATCGCCGTGATGGGCAGGCTCGTCGCGAACAGGATCGACAGCATGAAGGGGCGGTTGAGGCGGGAGGAGTAGCGCGACAGGGGGTACGCCGCGAGGGCCGCGCTCACCACCGTCAGGAGGGTGCCGCCGCCGCACAGCAGCAGGCTGTTCAGCATCGGCGTGAAGGTGATCTCGTCGGTGAGGACGGCGTCGAAGTGGTCGAGGGTGAGGCCGTCGGGGGCCTTCACGCCGACGTCGGCCTTCGGGTCGAGCGCGGACAGGACCACCCAGGCCAGCGGGAGCGCGAACGCCGCGGCCAGCGTGAGCAGGCCCAGGTCGGCGGCGAGCGCGCGGCTGCGGGCGCGGCGTGCGGACACTCAGACCTCCGTGCGCAGCAGACGCATGTAGACGACCGAGAACAGGGAGCCGACCAGGAGCAGGAGCAGCGCCACCGCGGTGCCGTAGCCGATCATGCTCTTCTGGAAGGCCTGTTCGTACATGAACAGCGGCAGGGTCTGGCTGCGGTTGCCGGGGCCGCCGCGCGTCATCACCCAGATGAGGCCGAAGACGGACAGGGTCTGGAGGGTGTTGAGCATCAGGTTGGTGCCGATGGAGCGGCGGATCATCGGCAGCGTGATGTGCCACATCCGGCGCAAGCCGCCCGCGCCGTCCACCTCCGCGGCCTCGGTGATCTCCTGGGGGATCTCGCTGAGGGCCGCCGAGTAGACCAGCATCGAGAAGGCCGTGCCGCGCCACACGTTGGCGAACGACACCGCGAGGATCGGCAGCGTGAACAGCCAGTTCTGCGACGGCAGATGGAGCGCGTCGAGGACCGCGTTGAGCGTGCCGTCGCGGCGGAAGAAGGCGTACAGCAGGAAGCCCGCCACGACCTCCGGGATCACCCACGCGGTGACGACGACCGCCCCGGTCAGCGTGCGCACCGGCTTCGAGGCCCGCCGCATCAGCACGGCCAGGGCGAGTCCGAGCGTGTTCTGCCCCACGATCGACGACAGGAACGTGAAGACGAGGGTCAGCCACACGGCGTTGACGAAGTCCTCGTCGCCGAAGGCCGTGCGGAAGTTCTCGAAGCCGACGAAGCTCTCGCGCGCCTGCCCGGTGAGCTGGAGGTCGGTGAAGGCGATGTACGCGCAGTAGCCGATGGGGCCCACGAGGAACAGGGCCATGAGGACGACGGCGGGGGAGACGGGCAGGGCGCGGGACAGGGACCGGAGCAGGCGCCGGCGGCCGCCCGGCGCGGCGGCCGCCCGCGGAGCCTTCCGCGGGGCCGTCGCCGGGGCCGTCACCTCTCGATCACCTCGCCGTCCGTGGCCGACCTGACCTCCTCGTCGTAGTCACCGGCCGCGTCGTCCACCGAGCCGTCCCCGGTGGTGACCTTCTCCATGGCCTCCTGCATCGCGGTGGAGACCTTCGGGTACGCCGGGTAGGCGGGCCGGAAGTGGGTGACGGGGACGAGCCCGGTGAAGAACCGGGTGCCGGGCTGCGCCCCGATGTACTCGGGGTCCTTCGCGACGTCCTCGCGGACCGAGATGCCGGAGTTGGCGATGTACCACTTCTTCGCGTTCTCCTTGGTCTGCATCGTCTTGACGAAGTCGAACGCGAGGTCGGGGTTGGCCGCCTTCGCCGGGATCGCCCAGGTCCAGCCGCCGGACATGCTCACCTTGCCGGGCGGCTGCCCGTGCTGCGTGGGCATGGCGGCGAGGCCCAGCTCCTTCGACCACTCGGGCCACTCGTGGCCGGAGCCCTCCAGCCAGTCCTGCGGCAGCCAGGAGCCGTCGAGGTTGATGGCCAGCTTGCCCTTGGGCAGGAACTCGCCGCGGACGCGGGTGGCCATGTTCGGGTCGAGCGCGTCGGACACGTCCGGCCCGAGCTTCTCCTTGTAGACGGTCTCGACGAACCGCAGCGCGTCCTTGAACCCCTGGCTGCCCACCACCCACTTCTTCGCCTTCGGGTCGTACAGCGGGTCCTTGCCGGTGCCGTACAGGAGCATCTCCATGCCCTGCATGGCCGAGGTCTCGCCGCCGGGCTTGCCGGTGTACACGTTCAGCGGGACGACGCCGGGCACCTTCCTCTTCACGGTCCGGGCGGCGTCCAGCACGTCGTCCCAGTCCTTCGGCTGCCAGTCGGCGGGCAGCCCGGCCTTCTCGAAGACGTCCTTGCTGAACCACAGCCCGCGCGTGTCGGTGCCGTCCGGCACGCCGTACGTCTTGCCGTCCTCGCCGCGCGCCGCCCGCTTGGCCGTGTCGAGGAACTTGGGCCACTCCGACCACTTCTCCAGGTACGGGTCGAGCGGCTTCAAGTACCCGCTGGTGATGTCGGAGTTGATGAGGAACGTGTCCTCGTAGACGAGGTCCGGCGCGGTCTTCGGGGAGCGCAGCATCTGCTGCACCTTGGTGTAGTACTCGGCGTCCGGCGCCTTGATGGGCACCAGCTTCACCTTTTTCCCCGGGTGGGCCTTCTCGAACTGCTTCTTCACCGACTCCAGGTAGTCGTCCATCACCCGGATCTGGTTGTCCATGGACTGCTTGTACGACACCTTCACGGTGTCCGGGTCGTCGCCGGAGCCGCCGCCGCACGCGGTGAGGGCTCCGGCGGCGAGCACGGCTGCGAGGAGGAGAGGGGCGGGGGCGGTGGGGCGCACGGCACGACCTCCTACGGTCCGGCGCGGCCGCGCTGCCGCGCGCGGCTGCTGCCCGAAGGTAAGCGGTTGCTGCGACCAAGGTCAATGCCCCGTACGCGCCACGCCGCACCTCAGCGGCGGGCCAGTGCAAGCACGCTGAGCCCGAACATCAGGACGCCCAGGGGGAGGTGCACGGACGGCACGTGCGCGATGCCCACCACCACCTGGACCGAGGCGAGGACCAGGAACCCGGTGGCGTACCCCACGGGCCGCGGCGAGCCGCCGCCCGGCTTCCACGCCAGCACCGCCGCGAGCAGGTACAGCATGGACGCCCCGTACATCACCCGGGCTCCGACGCTGTGCAGCACCTCCCCGTAGGACGAGGTCAGCAGCAGTCCGGCGGACACCGCCTGGAGGAAGATGGTCGCGGTCTGCAGTCCGATCGCCGCGCGCAGGAACCAGAAGCCGCGTCGTACGTCCGGTGTCACCTCGGTGGCCATGTCGCCGTCCTCTCCTCCCGCCCGCGGGCGGGAGATCGATAAGGTCTCACCAGGCCGACGACATGGGCCTGCCAAAGGTAAGGCGAGGGGGCGGCCGGGGGCATGAGGGCCGGCGGGACCGGCGCCGACGACGTCATCGGTGAGCGGCGCCAACTGATCAACGTGGCCTACCGGTTGCTGGGTTCGGTGACCGAGGCCGAGGACGCCGTACAGGACGCGTACGCGCGCTGGTACGGGTTGTCGCGGAGCCGGCAGCGGGAGATCGTCTCCCCCGGTGCCTGGCTGACGACGGTGACCGGCCGCATCTGCCTGGACCTGCTCGGCTCGGCGCGGGCCCGCCGCGAACGCTACGTCGGCGCGTGGCTGCCCGAGCCGCTGCCCGACCGCGCGGAGTGGCGGCACGGGGGCGGGGCCGACCCCGTGGACCAGATCGTGCTCGACGAGTCGGTGTCCATGGCCTTCCTCGTCGTCCTGGAGTCGATGACGCCCGCCGAGCGGGTGGCGTTCGTCCTGCACGACGTCTTCCGGTACCCGTTCGCCGAGATCGCCGGTGTCCTCGGCCGGACCCCCGCGGCCTGCAAGCAGCTGGCGGCCTCGGCCCGGCGGCGGGTGGCCGGCGCGCCCGCTCCGGGGCCGGCGGCCGGCCAGGGCGACGTGGTCCGGCGGGTCAAGGAGGCGTGGGAGGCCAAGGACATCGCGGGCCTTCTCGGGCTCCTCGACCCGGACGCCGTGATGACCGCCGACGGCGGCGGCATGGCGGGCGCCGTCCTGCGCCCGGTGGAGGGCGGCGCGCGCATCGCCCCGTACATGGTCGCCGTCGCCGACAAGGCCCCGGGGCTCGAACTCCTGGAGCGGACGGTCAACGGCACCCCGGGCCTGGTGGCCCGGCGCGGTGGCGCGGTCGTGACCGTCGCCTCGTTCGAGGTCTCCGACGGGCGCGTCACCCGGATCTGGGTGGTCCGCAACCCGGAGAAGCTCCGGCCGTGGCCGCAAGCGAGCTAGGGCCGACCGTACGGCCAACGAACCAGAGACAGTTGTCCGGGCGTCATTGCCTGACTAAGGTCAGAGAATGGATGGAGATCAGATCGCCCAGGTGCGGCGGTTCAACCGTGTCGTCACCGAACGCGTGGGGGTGCTCCACGATCGCTACCTGGGCCGCGACCGGCCCGTCGGTGAGGCCCGTTTGCTGTGGGAGATCGGCGCGGAGGGCCAGGACGTCCGGCGCCTCCGTGAGCGCCTCGGGCTCGACTCGGGGTACGCCAGCCGCCTGCTGCGCTCCTTGGAGGCCGACGGCCTGGTGACCCTCGCGCCGCAGCCGGATGACCGGCGGGTGCGCACCGTCCGGCTCACCGAGGCCGGCCGCGCGGAGCGCGCCGTGCTCGACAGCCGGAGCGACGAGCTGGCCGCCTCCATGCTGGAGCCGCTCAACGCCGGCCAGCGCGCGCGGCTGGGCGGCGCCATGGCCGAGGTCGAGCGGCTGCTGACCGCCGCGACGGTCAGGCTGGACGTCGTCGACCCGGAGCACCCCGACGCCCGGTCCTGCCTGGAGTCCTACGCCGCCGAGGTCGACGAGCACTTCGACACCGGCTTCGACCCCGCCCGCAGCCTCCTGCCCGACACCAGTGAACTCCGGCCGCCCAGAGGCTTGTTCCTCGTCGCCCGCCTCTACGGCGAGCCCCTGGGGTGCGCAGGCCTGAAGACACCGCCCGACGCCCCGGCCGAGGTCAAGCGGATGTGGGTCGCCCCGCGCGCCCGGGGCCTGGGCCTCGGGCGCCGCTTCCTCGCCGACCTGGAGACCCGGGCCGCACGCGCGGGCCACACACTCCTGCGCCTGGACACCAACAAGTCGCTCCACGCCGCGATCGGCCTGTACCGCTCCTGCGGCTTCGAGGAGGTCGAGGCCTTCAACGACGAGCCGTACGCCGACCATTGGTTCGAGAAACGGCTCACGGGACGGGCGGAAGATTCCAGCCCGTCCGGCGTTTGAGGACGAGGCGCGGAGCGCCGAGAAGCGGGGTCCAGGGGCGGCAGCTCCTGGTTTCGGGAAAGGGGCGGGACTGGGGCGCCCCCGCGAGGTCACGCCGGAGGCAACCAGCGGTAGTTCAGCTCCGGCCGCCCCACCTGCCCGTACTGCGGGGTGCGGGCGACCCGCCCGGCGGCGACCAGGTGCTCCAGATACCGCCGGGCCGTGATGCGCGACAGCCCCGTGGCGTCCGCGGCCGCCGCGGCGGTGAGCCCCTCGGCGCCCGCGTCGCGCAGGGCCCGCGTAACCCGCTCCAGCGTGGGACCGCTCAGCCCCTTGGGCAGCGTCGCGGGCACCGGCGCCCGCAGCGTCGCCAGGGCGCGGTCCACCTCGTCCTGCCCCGTGGCCTCGCCCGCCGCGGTGCGGAACTCCGCGTAGCGGACGAGCCGGTCCCGCAGCGTGGCGAACGTGAAGGGCTTGAGGACGTACTGGATGAAGCCGAGGGACACGCCCTCGCGGACCACAGCCAGGTCGCGGGCGGACGTCACCGCGATGACGTCGGCCTTGTGGCCCGCGGCGCGCAGCGAGCGGGCCAGGGCCAGACCGTGGCCGTCGGGCAGGTTCAGGTCCAGGAGGATCAGGTCCACCGGCACGCGGTCCAGGACGCGCCGGGCCTCGGCGGCGGTGTGGGCCGTCGCGGTCGCCGCGAAGCCGGGGACGCGGTTGACGTACAGGACGTGGGCGTCCGCGGCGACGGGGTCGTCCTCGACGACGAGGACGCGCACGGGCTCGGTCATGTGTCCCCCCTCGGGCCGGCCAGGTCAGCCACGTCCGGCCCGGGGACGCGTACGTCCGGCCCGGGGAAGCGTACGTCGGGCCCGGGGGCGCGCACGTCCGACCCGGGGACGTGGGTGGCCGAGCCCGGCCCTGGGGCACCCGCCCCCGCCGCGCGGCTGCCGTCCCCGGCGAGCGGCACGGTGGCCGTGAACACCGCGCCGCCGCCCGGCGCGTCCGCCACCGCCAGCGTCCCGCCGTTCCGCGTGACCGCCTGGTGCGCCAGGGAGAGGCCGAGCCCCCGGCCGTCGGGGGACTTGGTCGACCAGCCCCGGGTGAAGACCGCCTCGCGGTGGGCGGCGGGCACGCCCGGCCCGGTGTCCGCGACGCGCAGCAGCAGCGTCCCGGACCGCACCCGGACCGTCACCGTGACGCGGGCGGACGGCGAGCCCTGGGCCGCGTCCACGGCGTTGTCGATGAGGTTGCCGAGGACGGTGACCAGGTCGCGGGGGCGGAGCGTGGCGGGCAGCTTCCCGTCGTCGACGCTGGTGTCGTCGGAGATGACCAGTTCGACGCCCCGCTCGTTGGCCTGGGCGGCCTTGCCGAGGAGCAGCGCGGCGAGGACCGGCTCGCTGACGGCCCCCACCACCTGGTCGGTGAGCGCCTGGGCGAGCTCCAGCTCGGCCGTGGCGAACTCCACCGCCTCGTCCGCGCGCCCCAGTTCGATGAGGGACACGACGGTGTGCAGCCGGTTCGCCGCCTCGTGGGCCTGGGAGCGCAGCGCGCGGGTGAAGCCGCGCTCGGAGTTCAGCTCACCGGCGAGCGCCTGGAGTTCGGTGTGGTCGCGCAGGGTGACGACGGTGCCCTTGCGGTCGCCGCCCGAGACGGGAGAGGTGTTGACGACGAGCACCCGGTCCGCCGTCAGGTGCACCTCGTCCACGCGGGGCTCCGGGTCGAGCAGCGCGCCGGTGAGCGGCGCGGGCAGGCCGAGGTCGGTGACGTAGCGGCCGACGACGGCCTCGTCCGCGCCCAGGAGCTCGCGCGCCGCGTCGTTGATCAGCGCCACGCGCCGCCGCCCGTCGAGCATGAGCAGACCCTCGCGCACGGCGTGCAGCGCCGCCTCGTGGTAGTCGTGCATGCGGCTCAGCTCGGCGGCGTTCATGCCGTGCGTGCTGCGGCGCAGCCGCGCGTTGATGACGTACGTGCCGACGGCGCCGAGGGCGAGCGCCGCCGCCGCGACGCCGAGCAGCGCCACGAGCTGGCCGCGGGCCTTCGCGCTGATCTCCTCGATGGTGATGCCCGCGCTGACCAGGCCCACGATCCGGCCCCCGTCGTGGACGGGCGTGACCACGCGCACCGACGGGCCGAGCGTGCCGGTGTACGTCTCCGTGAAGGTCCGGCCGCGCAGCGCCTCCGCGGTGTGGCCGAGGAACCGCTCGCCGATCCGGCCCGGGTCGGGGTGGGTCCAGCGGATGCCGCGCCGGTCCATGATCGTCACGAAGGCGACGCCGGTGTGCCGCTGCACCCGCGAGGCGTACGGCTGGAGCCGCCGGCTGGGGTCCGCGCCGCGGATGGCCTGGCGCACCGAGGGCGCGTCCGCGACCGCGCGCGCCGCCGCCGTGGCCTGGCGGCGCGCCGACTCCTCCGCCTGGTGCCGGTCACTGAGGTACGTGAACAGGGCGCACCCGGCCACCACGACCGCCACCAGGACCACCTGCATGGCGAAGAGCTGGCCGGCGAGGCTGCGCGGCGCGCGCGGCCGGCGGGGCGGGCGGGGGACCTCGGGCATGGTGCCAGTCTGCATCGCCGCAGGTCTCCGGCCTACGGATAGGTCCGCGCGAACTCAATGAACGCAAGGGTGACCGTCCTCACACCCCGGGAGATAGTCACCCGGAATCGCCAGGACGTGAGCCGCACGACTCGCGAGGACGCAGTGGTCGTAGTCGCCCAAGGAGGCAGCCGTGGCAGATGAGAAGAGGGCGGCGGGAGCCGCGAGGACCCCTGCGGGGCAGGGCGCGCGGACCCCTGCGGGAGAGGGCACGCGGGTCGGCGCCGGGCCGGGCGCGAGCACCGCGCACGCCGGGCCCGGCGCGAGCGCCGCGGGGGACACCCCCCTCGGCGGAGGCGCCCCGCCCGGGGGCGGCGCCCCACCCGCCGGGGGAACCGGCGGGGGAACCGGCAGAGGAACCGGCGAGGGGCCCGCGAAGCGGGACCGTACCCACTACCTCTACGTCGCCGTCATCGCGGCCGTCCTCCTCGGCATCGCCGTCGGCTTCGCCGCGCCGGACTTCGCCAAGGAGCTCAAGCCGCTCGGCACCGGCTTCGTGAACCTGATCAAGATGATGATCTCGCCGATCATCTTCTGCACGATCGTGCTCGGCGTCGGCTCCGTGCGGCAGGCCGCGAAGGTCGGCAAGGTCGGCGGGCTCGCGCTCGCCTACTTCCTCGCGATGTCGGTCGTCGCGCTCGCGATCGGCCTGCTCGTCGGCAACGTCCTGCACCCCGGCTCCGGGATGGACCTGACCGAGTCCGTGAAGGACGCGGGCCACACCGCCGCCGACAAGGCCGACGAGGGCCTCGTCGACTTCGCGCTCGGCATCATCCCGACCACGATGGTCTCCGCGTTCACCGTGGACAAGGTCCTCCAGACCCTGCTGATCGCCCTCCTCGTGGGCTTCGCCCTCCAGGGCATGGGGTCGGCGGGGGAGCCGATCCTGCGCGGTGTGCAGCACGTGCAGAAGCTGGTCTTCCGCATCCTCGCCATGATCATGTGGGCCGCGCCGGTGGGCGCGTTCGGCGCGATGGCGGCCGTCGTCGGCGAGACCGGCACGGACGCCCTGAAGGCGCTGGCCACCATCATGATCGGCTTCTACGTGACCTGCGCGCTGTTCATCCTGGTGGTGCTCGGCACGCTGCTGCGCCTGGCCACCGGGGTCAACCTCTTCAAGCTGCTCAAGTACCTGGGCCGCGAGTTCCTGCTCATCCTCTCCACGTCGTCGTCGGAGTCCGCGCTGCCGCGCCTCATCGCGAAGATGGAGCACCTGGGCGTCAGCCGCCCGGTGGTCGGCATCACCGTGCCGACCGGGTACTCCTTCAACCTCGACGGCACGATGATCTACCTGACCATGGCGTCGCTGTTCATCGCCGACGCGATGGACCAGCCGCTGGGGGTGGGGGAGCAGATCTCGCTGCTCCTGTTCATGATGATCGCCTCCAAGGGCGCGGCGGGCGTCTCCGGCTCCGGGATCGCGGTCCTCGCGAGCGGCCTCCAGTCGCACAAGCCCGCCCTGGTGGACGGCGTCGGCCTCATCATCGGCGTCGACCGCTTCATGAGCGAGGCGCGCGCCCTGACGAACTTCGCCGGGAACGCGGTGGCGACGCTGCTCATCGGTACGTGGACGAAGGAGGTCGACCGCGACCGCGTCGCCCGCGTACTCGCAGGCGAACTCCCCTTCGACGAGCGGACCTTGGTGGACGACGGGCACGGGGCCGCGCCCGGGACCGCGCCCGGGGCGTCCGCCGCCGCCGACGCGGAGGCGGACGCGGTGCCGGAGCAGGTGTCGATGGCCAAGGCCTCGGTGAAGGCGTGACCTGGCCGGTGGCCCGGCGGTGCCCGGCGCCCGGCGTATGGCTAGGCCACCTGCCCGGCGGTACGACCTGGCCACCGCCGGTCGGGCGTACGACCTGGCCACCGGCCGGGCGCATGACCTCGCCGCCCACCCGGTGGTGTGACCTGGCCGCCACCCCGGCGGCGTAGTTCCACCACCGGCCCCCGTGGCACAGCCGAGCCACGGCCGTGGGGCGCCCCGCGATCCGCGCGCGGGTGCCCCGCTCCGAGACCGGGGGCGCAGCCCCAACCCCCTCCGCCGTACGGGGGCTGCGCCCCCTTCCCGCCCGCACCGGCTCCCCGGCCGGGTGGAAGGGCACCCACGCGATCCCCGTGCACGACCGGGACCAGGACCAGGACCAGGACCCCATTCCCCCGCCCATCGGCGGGTGTAGCCAACCCCCGGGCCGATCGGGGGGCGCAGCGCATGGTCCGGGGTGCCTCCGCGCGGCGAGAGTGGGGCCCATGAACACGCACAAGGCGCTGCTCGCCGCCCTGCTCGTCCCGCTCGGTGCCACCTTGGCCGTCGCCCCGGCCGCCTCCGCCGCCACCGCGCCCGCCCCGGCCGCCGCCCCGACCGCAGCCTCGGCCCCCGCCGACACCGCCGCGTTCCGCTCCCCCGAGGCGGCCCTCGGCCGGGTGGCCCACCCGCTGCGCACCACCGGGCCCCGCGGCGGCCTGGCCGACCTCCGCCCGTTCGGCCGGATGGTCGGCGACGCCCGGGTGGTGGGCCTGGGCGAGGCCACCCACAGCTCGCACGAGTTCTTCACCGTCAAGCACCGGGTCTTCCGGTACCTGGTCGAGGAGAAGGGCTTCCGGGCCTTCGCCCTCGAAGCCCCGTGGAGCACCGGACTGCGGCTCGACGCCTATCTCCTGCGCGGCGAGGGCGACTTGGAGCAGATCATGGACGAGGAGTTCCAGGGCACCTACCGGTGGTGGAACAACGCCGAGTACCGCGATCTGCTCCGGTGGATGCGCGCGTACAACGTCAAGCACCCGAAGGACCCGGTCCGCTTCGTCGGCGACGACGGCGGGTTCGCCGGTGCCGAGCTGTACGACAAGGTGGGCGCCTACGCGGCCGCGGCCCGCCCCGGGCTCGCCCCGCGCCTCGCCGAGCTGTACCGGGGCCTGCGGCCCGCCACCGACGCCGAGACGTACGTCAACGACTACCTGGCGAAGCCGCCGGCCGAACGCAGGAAGCTCGCCGAGCGGACCGGCCGGGCGGTGGACCTGCTCAAGCAGCGGCCCGGCAAGGGCGCCGACGCCGACGCGCACGCCTGGGCCGTCCAGCACGCCACCGCGATCCACCAGATGACCACGCTGTACGCCTTCGACTGGGACGACCCGCGCGTCATCGGCGACGCCATGCTCTACCGCGACCGGGTCATGGCGGAGAACGTCGCCTGGTGGCAGCGGCGGACCGGCGACAGGATCGTGCTCGCCGCCCACAACAGCCACCTCGCCCTCAGGACCTACGTCCCCGGCAGCTACCCGAGGGTCCAGGGAGACTTCCTCCGCGAGAAGTTGGGCCGCGGCTACCTGAGTGTCGGCCTCACCTTCGACCGGGGCTCGTTCAACGCCTCCGGCCGGGACGGCGGCGTCCGCCGCTTCACCGTCGGCCCGGCCGCGCCCGGCACCACCGAGCACACCCTCGATCGCGTACGGCACCGCGACTTCGTGGTCGACCTGCGCACCGCCCCGGCGGCGGCCCGCGCCTGGCTCGCCGCGCCGCACCCCGTCAAGAACATTGGCGCGACCTACCCCGGGATCGCGGACGCCCCGAAGATCCGGCTCGCGAAGTCGCACGACGTCGTGATCCACCTCCAGCGGGTGCAGGCGGCCCGTCTGCTCAAGTAGCACCAGGCCGGCGCGGCGCAACGGCGGCACGCCCTGCCCCGAACGACCCCCGAACGGCCCCCGAACGACCCCCCGAACGGTCCCCCGGACGGGCGACAGCCGGAGGCGGCGCCCCGTCCGAACCGGCCGAACCGCTGGTCCGGTGGCCAGGCGCTCGGCATGCTTCTGGCGCATGGACGAGGGGAGGCGATGCGTCACAGGCCCGCGGTGGCTGTTCGGCAGCGGGCTCGTGGCACTGCTCGCCGGGTGCTGCTGGGCGGCGTGGTCCGTGCACCGCCACAGCGCGCTGCAACCCCAGGACGTCGCCGGGGTGCTGGGGCTGCCGCTCGGCATCCTCGGCGTCCTCGCCGGCACGGCCGTCAGCGTCGGCGCGCTGCGCCTCCAGCGGGCGACCGACGCCCGTGCGGTGGCGCTCGACCGACTCGCCCGCGCCGTACAGGACGTGGAGGTCGCCGAGCGCACCCACATGCTGGGCACCGGCGCGCACCTCATCGACCTGCCCGTCGAGGTGACCCCCCGGCTAGGGGGCACGGAGCCGCCGGGGGCCCAGCGCCTGTCCGGCGTCGCGGACTGGTACTGCGCCGCGCCGGGCCGCCTCGTCCTGACCGGGGAACCCGGCGCGGGAAAGACGGTCCTCGCGGTCCATCTCGTCGTACGGCTCCTCGCCACGCGCGCGCCGACGGACCCGGTCCCGGTCCGGCTCGCCGTCCGCGACCTGCCCCCGGCGCACACCCGCCGCCGCTGGTGGGGCCGCAGCCGGACCGTCGGCGGCTTCGAGCCCTGGCTCAGGGACAGCCTGGTCAAGGCGTACGAGGTGCCGGGCGCGGCCGCCGCCGACCTGGTGGCGCGGCGCCTGGTCATCCCCGTCCTTGACGGCCTGGACGAGATGGACCCCGACGAGGCGGAACCGCACCGGGCGAGCCGCGCGCTCGCCGAGCTGAACGCGTACCAGTCCGTGGACGGCAGCGCGCCCCTGGTCCTGACCTGCCGGGAGCGCCGCTACGAGGACCTGTCCGCCCGCCACGCGTGGCTGCGCGAAGCGACGCTCCTGAGGATCGGCGGCGTGGACGCCGAGCAGGCCCGCCGCTATGTGGCGCTGCGCTCGGACGGCCGGGCGTCGCCGATGGACGCGGCGGTGGCGGCGCCGGCGGACGGCGCGGTGGCGGAGGCACTCGGCTCCCCGTTCTACCTGGGCCTCGCGTGCGAGGTGTACGGGGCCGGTGCGCACGGTCCCGACGCCCACGGGACCGACACCCGCGGGGCTCCGGCGGGGGCGGCGCCCCCGCTCACGGCCCGCGCCTCGGCGGCCGAGATCCGCGAGCAACTGCTCGCGCGCTACGTGGCGGCGGCGACCGGGTCGGCCAACGCGGCGGTGCGGCGGGCGCGGAAGAGCCTCACCGGGGACCGGACGGTGTGGGGACGCCTGCGGGAGTACGAGGCGAGGCGGGTGCAGCGGTGGCTGCGGCGGATGGCGGTGGCGGAGGGACAGGGGGAGCTGACGCTGGGCCGGATCGTCGGCAGGTACGTGTCCTCCGCCGCCTCCGTGGTGACGACCTTGTCGATCACCGCCGTCGCCCTGTGCACGGTCCCGGACGCGGTCAGGGGGTGGGTGCCCGCGACGTGGTGGGTCCACCGCGAGGGCCTGACAGGGACCGCGTCGACGACGGGGGCGGCGGCGATGGCCGGGGCGGTGGCGATGGTCACGGCTCTCGGCGGAGCGTCCGCGATGTACGACGCCACCCCGCCAGGGTCGCCGGACCGGGTGCGCCGGCTCCGCCTCAGCCGGTGGGAACGACTGCGCCGGGCCTCGGCGTCGGCCCTGTCCCGTGGCGTGCTGCTGGCGTCGACCGTGGGCGTGGCCCTGCTGGGTGCGGCAGCCCGGCACAGCGACGGGTTCGCGGCCGTGCCGCCGGAGTGCTGGTACGGCGTGGGGTTCGTCGTCGCGCTGAGCTGGTTCGTGACGTTCACCGTCAGGCAGCCCTTCGCCGCGTACACCATCAGGCGCGGCCACATCGGCTGTGCCGTGGTGCCGGTGGTCGTCGCCGTGGTGGTGTGGGCCGCCGGGAGGGCGCACCCCTGGGCGGCGGCTGCCTCCTGGGGCGCGCTCGCGGCCGTCGCCCTCGTGCTGTGGCGCACCGGCGCGGTGCCGGGGTTCGCGCTCCTGGGTGTGTTCCCCGCAGGTGTCGTCGGCATGAAGCCGACGGCATTCGTGCCGGCCGACGGCTTCGCAGCCGGTGTCGTGACGGGCCTCACCGCCTACTACGTCCTGGCGTGCGTGTTCCTCTGCCCGGACACGGGCCCCCGACTCCTGCACGCCATCGGTCGCGCGTGGCGAGAGGCGGGATGGCTGCACCGGCCGGTCCGCCTCGGCGTGGCGTTCCTCGTGGGCGTGGGCCTCGAAATCATGGCCGGCTTCGCGACGGCCGTCTTCCTGGCCGTCGCGTTCACGGCCACGGACCTGGCCGGGGGCCTCGCCCGAGGCGCCGCGACCCTGACCGGAGCCGCCCTGGGCCGCGTCCCCCCACGCCTCGACGCGTTCCTCGCCTGGGCCTACCACGCGGGCCTGCTCCGCGTGGTGGGCGGCGCGTACCGGTTCCGCCACCGCGAACTCCAGGAGTGGCTGGCACGCGACGCCCGTTAGATCCCGGCGAGGAATGCCTTCCAGGCGGGGTGGCCGAACCGGAGGACGGGCCCCCCGGGGTCCTTGGAGTCACGCACGCCGACGCCCCCGGCGGGACGGGCGGCCAGATCGGCGACCTCCAGGCAGTTGTTCCCGGTGCCGCCGCTGTACGACGACTTGCGCCAGGTGGCGACAGGGGGATGGCGGGGGCACGGGTTCATGTCCTGGTCCTCCACTTTCAGGCAGGGGCCTGGCGGTCCCCTTCGACACCATGGCCGAGGCGCGAGCGCCGTCAGAGTCCGGAGAGGAATGCCTGCCAGGCGGGGCGGCTGACGTGTAGGGCGGGGCCCTGGGGGTTCTTGGAGTCGCGTATGCCGACACCCCCGGCGGGGTGGGTGGCCAGGTCGGCGGCCTCCAGGCAGTTCTGGCCTGTTCCGTCGCTGTACGACGACTTGAACCACGCGTCGCCTGAGACGAGTTCAGCTGCTGTCGGGTGTATAGGCACGGGCTACTGCTCTCCTTGAAGTTGGCGCAGGAACTGGGGGGTGTCCTCGGGTGGCAGGGCTGATGCCGCCATCGCGTCGAACCGTCGGATGAAGCGGTCGACTTCACGGCGCTTGTCCGAGGTGTGGGTCGCCCCCCACGCACTGTCGATCTGGACGCGGGCCGGCAGCTGATCACCCAGATCGAGGATGGCGAAGTCGTTGGTGGAGCGATAGCCGTTGCGGAAAGGGAGGACCTGGATCGTGATGTGCTCCCAGGACGACAGGTCAGCCAGCCTCTCGTACTGTTCGCGCATGACCTCAGCTCCTCCGACCGGGTAGCGCAGAGCGGCCTCGCCGAGGATGACACGGAGCTTGACCGGCTCCTCCCGGGAGAGCACCTCTTGGCGGCGCATCCGCACTTCCAGGCTACTGCGGACGAACTCCGAGGTGGTTTCCTCGATGGGCTTGTGCAGCTCCAGCAGGGCTTGCGCGTAGCGCCTCGTCTGCAGCAGTCCGTACACGAGAGTCGGGTGGTAGGCCCGCATGCTGCGTGCCTCAGGTTCCAGGCCGACGAAGCCGGGAAGTCCCGCGGGCATGAGCCCGCGAAACTGGGTCAGCCAGTCCTGCCGCCCTGATTCCCGGTTCAGTTCGGCCAGTCTCTCGATGATCTCCTCGTCGGTGACGCCGCACTTCGAAAGCAGCCTCCGCAGGTCTCCCACGTTGCGGAAATTCAGATCACCGTTCTCGATGCGTAGAAGCGACGCCTCAGAGATCCGCAGCCCCTGTACCGCTTGCTTTCGTGTCAGCCCGCATCCTTCGCGCAACTGCCTCAGCTGTAGGCCGAGTTCCAACCTCTGGCCCGTGCGCCCGCGCTTGGCCGCCATGTGCACCACCCGTGGTCTCTTGTGCGTGTGACCTGGTATCGCATACGGAGTGTGGCACTTCGTGTGCGGAGCGCGCAGGTAGATGTGCGTATTCGGGCATAGTCCAATTGCGAACTACGCTGAAATTTCAGGGGAGTTCGATTGAAGTCGAACGCGGTACCCCGGGACCGTAGACCCATGACAAACCCCAGCTTCCCTCCGCCCGCCCTCCAGTCACCCCCCACCCACGACTGGTCCACCAGCTACCCCATGACCCCGGGCTCCGCGCGGCTCGCGCGGGTGCAGGTGCGGCGGCAGTTGGCCGTCTGGCGGTGGGGCGGGGACATCGACGACGCCGTGCTCGTCGTGTCCGAGCTGGTGGCGAACGCCGCCCGGCACGGGAAGGCCGCGGGGCACCACGTGTGGCTGCGGCTCGCTCTCGCCGAGGGAGGTGGGCTCGTCGTCGACGTGTCGGACCCGGTCCGGGGGTTCCCGGGGTTCGGGAGGACGGGCGGCGGGGCCGCGCTGGAGGAGGGCGGACGGGGGCTCCTCGTCGTACGGCAACTCACGTACGAACTGAACTGGTTCCCGCGGGAGGCGCAGGGGAAGACGGTCCGCGCGCGGCTGCCCGGGCCCGTGCGGGGGTGAGGCGGCACCGGAGGGCGGCCGGCCGGGCCGCCCTCTGTGCCGTCAGGGGAGGCTTACCTGGGGGTGATGGCGATGCCTTCGGGGTGGTGGCCGGTGCGCAGCGTGGCCCGTACCTTCGGGAGGGACGGGTCGATCACGGACACGGTGTCGGACTCCTCGTTGGTGACCCAGACGCGGTTGCCGCCCGGGCTGACCGCCAGGCCCTGGGGCGTCTTGCCCACGGGCACGCGGGCGGTGACGCGGCCGGTGGTGGTGTCGATGATGAGGAGGGCGTTGGCGCCGGTGTCGGTGGCGTAGAGCCACCGCCCGTCGGGGCTCACGGCGAGCCCCAGCGGCGCCGTGCCGACGGCCCAGGTGGCTGTCACCTTGTTCGTGGCGGGGGTGATGACGGAGACGCTGCCGGAGCCCGTGTCGGCGACGTAGACCCGGTCCCCCTTCGGGGAGGCGGCGATCCCGCTCGGGAAGTCGCCGACGGGGATGCGGGCCCCGGGACGGTTGTCCTTGGACAGCGGGGTGACGTCGTTGGTGCCGCTGTTGGTGACGTAGGCCGTGCCCTGGGGGAGGGTGGCGACGCTGTGCGGGAGTTCACCGACCGGGACGGTCGCGGTGACCTTGCGGCTCTTGGCGTCGATGACCGTCACGTTGTCGCTGCCCCAGTTGGCCGCGTACACGCGCCGCCCGTCCGGGCTCGCGGTGGCCGAGAAGGGGTATGAGCCGACCGGCACGGTCGCCACCACCTTGCGGCCGGTGGTCTCGATGAAGGAGACGGTGTCGGAGATGCCGTTCGCCACGTACACGTGGGAGCCGTCGGGCGCCACACCCACGCCGGTCGGCCCCGTCCCCACCTTCGTGGTGCCGACGGGCCTGTCCAGCCGCACGTCGAAGGTGGAGACGCTGCCGGAACCGCTGTTCGCCACGTACGCGACGATGCGCATCGGGAAGTCCGTGACGGCGGAGGCGCCCCGTGGCGCCGGGGGCGGGGGTGGAGACGGCTCGGGGGCCGCCGCTGCCGAGGTGCACGCCATGACCGCGAGCACGGAGCCGAGAGCCAGCCGGAAGCGGAAGCGGAAGCGGCTGCGGAGGGAGGAGCGGGGGCGGGGACCGGTACCGGGGCGGGAGCGGAGGCGGGCACGGGCACGGCTGCGGAAACTCGCGGGAGAGGGCCGAGGGCCACCCGGTGGGCGGCCGAGGACGAGAAGGCTCAGCATGTATCAACCTTTGGGGCTGTCGCGCAGGAGGTCTGGGCGTACATGTGCGGTTTAGACGCCCGGCCGTCGCATTCCGCGCGGCCACAGAGAGAAGTCGTTCTTTCCCGTGGCCCGACCAGGGCCAAGTCGACCATTACGCATACCTGCCGCACTAATATGAGTGCCAAATCGGGGGCGATCGTGAATGCCGTACGCGATGTATTAGGTGTTCGCGCCGGGATCGACGTGCCCAAAGGCCGGGCGGCGGGCCGGGGCAGCCGCGGTTACTTGTCGACATTCTCGTTGTCGTCGACTGAAGATGCGTTTCTGCGCTGCCGGTAGGCGGGTGGTACGGATGAGGCCTGCGCAGAGGGGCAGAAAGGAACATGGGCATTTGTCGACACGGATTTCCCGGGTGACATTGCGCTCGTAGAACTCTAAGTCGACACTTTTCCGGATCGACATTTCTCGGGGCGGTGGGTGTGGGCGGGCGGGCCGGGGCGAGCCGAAGTCGACGGGACTTCTCCGCTCCTCTTCATTGCCGTACCCGTACCCGTACCGGCACCCGCGCCCCTGCCCGTGAAAGAGGGCAGCCGAAAAGCCGACGCGTAGGCGCGTACGGCTCATTCGGCGCCCCGGGGGTCATGCCGCCGGTTCGCTCTCCTGCTCCCGCAGGGCCGAGCGCATGAACCGGCAGCGCTCCTCGCTGCGGCGCCGCACCCAGACGATCCAGCAGCAGAACGCGCCGACACCGGCCGCGAAGAGCACAGGAACGACCAGGGAGCCGGTGACCGCCCCGAGTACGAGCATGACCACCGCGATGAGCGCCATGCCGCCCAACCAGTACGGGAGCCACCGCCCCGACCGCTCAAGCCGCCTTTCGTGTTCGGCGACCAGGCGTCGCATCGCCGCCCGTTCGCCGGGTTCGCCCGGCACCTCGCGGCGCCGGATCTTGCGGTCGAGACGGGTGACCGTGTCGGGGTCCGAGCCGACGGCGCGGCCGACCCTGCGGCGCTGGAAGGTCAGGCAGGCGAGGGCTGCCCCGGTGTAGATCGCACCCTGTACCAGCCACCGGACGGGGTGCGCGTCCTGCCGGAACAGGGCGGTGACCGCCACGCCCAGCGGGAAGATCAGCAGTGCCTGCGCGAACAGACTGTGGTCGAGCCAGCGCTTCAAGCCGTGCACGGCCGGTGCCTCCTCGGAATCGACGGGCCGGTGGAGTCGTGCCGATTCCTCGGGTACCCGCGCAAGGCCGGGATATGGACGGGGCGTTGGTGTGCCGACGTGAATCCGCGGCGCGGGCTCGGCCGCCAACTATGCCTCGCAGCACGCCACTTGAAGGTGGGCCGTTCCTCCTCCGGGAGCCCCAGGGGGGGAGACCCTGGGGCTCCCTGGTGCTATTCCAGGAAGCTGCCGACAGGTGCCGAGTCGTACCTCGCCGCTCCGGCCGTGGTGATGCCGCTGGGTGAGCCGGGCAGCCGCAGGGAGCCAGAGGCGCTCACATGCAGGTCGGTCTTTCCGCCACTGTCCGTGTCGCGATGGGCGGCGGCCTCAGTGCTGGACGAGGCCGCCGACCGGGACGGGGGCCACGTGGCCGGCCGGCGGCAGTGTTCGCCCGAACCACCGCGTCGAACGCTGCCTGCGTGCTCAACTGCTATCGAGTGCGGTGCTGTTGGCTGGATCGACGGGCTGGACCGGGTTACCGGGCATACCGCCCGACATGGCTTCAGTAACGGTCGACCTTTTCACCGTCCGGGACCTTGTAGCAGCCGGAGACGAGGTGGAAACTCAGCTTGGGCCGGTCGTTCTTCTTCATCTGGACGACGTTCACGCTGACCTTTTTCTTGTCGTTGTCAGCGGTCAGGCTGATGTTCTTGTTCCTGCTGGTGTCCGGCCCGTACTCGACGATCTCCCAGCCGTGCTTCGGCAGTTCCGCCTTGAGCCGCCGCAGAGCTTCGTCGAGGTCGCCCTTCGACGTTGGGTAGAAGCTCCAGGGGTGATAAATGCGAAAGTAGGTGTCCCTGTCCTTGCCGGAGCACCTCGTAACACCCGGGAAGTTGTCGGATGCTTTCCCCTTGACGCCGATCATCGCGTACAGTCCGCTGGAGGTCTTCTTCATCTCGTCGAGAGCGTCGCGGGTGCTGCTCGTGCCCGCAGACGGGACACCATCTTTCTTGTTGTCAGTCATGCTGCATCCGGTGAGAGCGAGGGTGAGGGGGACAGCAAGTGCGAGGGCGAGCATTCGGGTTTTCATATGGGGAGGTCTCCTATTTGGAACGCATCACTTCGTCGCTCGTCAACGGATTGTGCGACTCCAGCCTCACGTTGTCTTCTTGCCCCGCCACTACCAGGGCTTGGTTCAACAGGCTTCTCGAGTCCTCATCCCAGTAACCGCTGTGCCCATGGGTGTCCGTGGTCATCTGCTGGGCACCGAAGTCCGGGTCGCTGGGAACGATGAAGCCGTCCCCGCCGTGACCGAAGCGGCCGATGTCCGGGACCGGATCCCCAGGGGCTTCCTCGTTCCAGACGTGCCCCTTGGGGACATCCATCTCATCGGCGTGCGACACCTTGACCCCCGGGCTCCCCGCGAAGATGACGTCATCGGCGTTGAGGCGCCCTGTCTCGGCCGCGGCGCCGATGAGAGTCGAGCCGTACGAGTGGCCGATCACGGTGCGGTGTGGAGCCGTATCACCGGTATGCGCTGTTTCCAAGCCGTCCAGAAAACGGTTGAACGCAGGCGCGCCGTCATAGGCGTAGTGCTCGAAGGGGGAGTCCGTGTCGACAGCGTCGGGCGCGTCGTATCCCAACCATGTGATGGTGGAAACGGACTCACCTTCCGCTGCGTCATCAGCCGTGTTCCACACCTTGACCGCGCGCTCGATATCTCCTTCGATCTTCCCGAGCCCCGCCGACGTTCCCGGTACGTACACAGCCTGGTGATCCGCCGTGTCCGGATTCCCGTTGGCGATGATCGCGCGGCCGTCGCCCTCGGTGCTGAATCCCAGCAGGTACGCCTCCGGCTTCCTCTCCGCGCCCGAGGCGTCGAAGCGGCGCTGGATCGCCTCCATGCCGTCGAGGGACGCGCGGGCCTCCTTGCGGTCCCGCTCCCACGTCTCCCACGCGGTATTGCTGACCTTGACGCCCCGCATGGGCGCGCCGGTCCTGGGGTTGATCTTGTCCGTGTAACGAGGCGGCTCCGGATGCTGTCTCAGCCACGTGTCGTACTCGACCTGCGCGCTGCCCCGCGCCCCCGCGAGCACCATGCGGTTGGCCTCGTCGCGGACCGTGGCGGGGAGGCCGTCGAGGTTGCCGACGGAGTTGGGGCGCATGGCGGTCCAGGCTGCCTGCTCGTCGGGGGTGAGGCCCTTCCACCACTCCGCGTTGGCCCGGGGGCCGCCCTTCTCCGGGGGCTGCGGGAGCGAGTCGAGGTACTCCCTGCCCGCGGCCCGCACGCCCCGGGTGTCCGCCGCCGTGTCGGCCCAGTCGCGGTCGCTGACCGTCAGGTCGTCGTCGGCCTTCAGGGCGCGGAGCTTCGGGGCCCACTTCGCGTCCGCCTCGGTGGCCTGTCGCAGGGCCGTGGCGATGCGGTCCGCGCAGTCCTGGGCGATGCGGGCCTTCGGGTTCGGGTCGAGGTTCACCGCCTGGCGGCCGACGGCCGAGGCGGTGTCGTCCGTCAGGCCGGTGGCCGTGCCGCCGTCCGGGACCTTGTCGTCCTTGCCCTTCTCCCCGCCCGGCGGGTAGCTGACCGAACCGTCGGCGCGCACGGTGAGGCCCGGGGGGGGGGGGGGGGGGGGGGGGGGGGGGGGGGGGGGGGGGGGGGGGGGGGGGGGCGGGGGGGGGGCGGGGGGGGGGGGGGGGGGGGGGGGGGGGGGTGG